>DATAYY010000162.1:0-11904 GCA_036272325.1 Caldimonas sp.
ACACTCCGGTGACGAGGATCCTGGACAGCATCGGTCGATAAGAAGGCCCGCCAACGGCTCGCGAACGTTGATTCGACGCTCGGGAGGACCGCTATACTGAATCGATTGTAGGGTACGCACACGATGCCGAAAGCCCTTCTCGCCGCGACGCACGACGCGGCCAGAGGTGCGAAGCAGGCCCCAAGCTGCATGACACTTCGCATCCACAACACGCTGACCCGGCAGACCGAGCCCTTCGTGCCCATCGAGCCCGGTCACGTCGGGCTCTACGTCTGCGGCATCACGATCTACGACCTCTGCCACATGGGCCATGCTCGGTTCATGATCGCGTTCGACGTCGTCCAACGCTGGCTGAAGACAATCGGCTATCGCGTTACGTATGTGCGCAACGTCACCGACGTCGACGACAAGATCATCCGCCGCGCGCTCGAGCGCGGCATCTCGATCCGTGCCCTCACTGACGAGATGATCAACGCGCTGCAGCAGGACACTGATGCGCTCGGTCTCGAGCGGCCGACTGACCAGCCGCGCGCGACTCAGTACGTGCCGCAGATGCTGGAGATGATCACGGCGCTCGAGGCGAAGGGCTTCGGCTATCGGAGCGCGAACGGCGACGTCAACTATGCGGTTCGCAAGTTCCCCGGCTACGGCAAGCTGTCGGGCAAGTCGATCGACCAACTGCGCGCCGGCGAGCGGGTCGCCGTGCTCGACGGCAAGCAGGATCCGCTCGACTTCGTGATGTGGAAGTCGGCCAAGGAGACCGAGCCGGAGGACGCCAAGTGGCCGAGCGAGTTCGGCGCCGGCCGGCCGGGGTGGCACATCGAATGCTCGGCGATGTGCGAGGCGCTCCTCGGCAAGCACTTCGACATCCACGGCGGCGGCCAGGACCTGCAGTTCCCGCACCACGAGAACGAGATCGCGCAGAGCGAGGCGGCGAACGGCGGCAAATTCGTCAACGTCTGGATGCACAACGGCCTCCTGACGATCGACAACGAGAAGATGTCGAAGTCGCTCGGCAACTTCTTCACCATCCGCGAAGTGCTCGAGCGGTACGACGGCGAGACGATCCGCTTCTTCATGATTCGCTCGCACTACCGGAGTCCGTTCAACTTCAGCGATGCGAGCCTCGACGACGCACGCAATTCGCTGCGCCGCCTCTACACTGCGCTCGATGCAGTTCCTGCGGAGGGCGCCGCTGCCATCGACTGGAACGAGCCCCGCGCGGCAGCGTTTCACGCGGCGATGAACGACGACTTCAACACGCCGATCGCGATCGCGACGCTGTTCGAGCTCGCCGCCGATGTGAACCGCAGCCGCAATGAGGCCGATGCAGCGTTGCTGAAGAGCCTCGGCGCGACGCTCGGCATCCTGCAGCAGGCGCCGCGGGCGTATCTGCAGTCGGGCGTTGCGCTGGACGAAGCGAGCATCGCCCGCCTGATCGAGGAACGGCGCGCCGCCAAAGGTCGGGGCGACTACTCGCGATCCGATGCGATCAGGAGCGAGCTTGCTGGCCAGGGGATCGTTCTCAAGGACACGCCGCACGGCACGACCTGGGTGAAGGGCTGACCTTGGCGACCGCTGCGACTGCCGCCGCGCCGACGCTCGTCGCCCAGTTCTGGGACGACGCGTGCAAGCACCTGGTCAAGCGTGACCGGGTGATGAAGAAGCTCATCCCGCGTTGCGGCGACGGCCAGCTCGAAAGCCGCGGCGACGCGTTCACGACGCTCGCGCGCTCGATCGTCGGCCAGCAGATCTCGGTCAAGGCCGCACAGGCGGTGTGGGACCGCCTCGTCGCGCTCAGCGCCGGCCCGTCGAGCCGCCTGTCGCCGAAGGCGGTGCTCGCGCTCGATGCTCCCCAGATCCGCGCCGCCGGCCTGTCGGCGCGCAAGGTCGAGTACCTGTGCGATCTCGCCGAGCACTTCCAGTCGGGAGCGGTGCGGCCGGCGCGCTGGCACGACATGGACGACGAGGCGATCATCGAGGAGCTGGTCGGCATCCGCGGCATCGGCCGCTGGACCGCAGAGATGTTCCTCATCTTCCACCTCCTGCGGCCCAACGTCATGCCGCTCGACGACATCGGCCTCATCAAGGGCATCAGCGTCAACTACTTCAGCGGCGAGCCGGTGTCGCGCGCCGAGGCGCGCGAAGTCGGCGACGCCTGGGCGCCTTACCGGTCGGTCGCCACTTGGTACATTTGGCGAAGCCTCGACCCGATGCCGGTCAGCTACTGACATGACGAAAAGACACTTCCTCGATTTCGAGCAGCCCGTCGCCGAGCTGGAAGCGAAGATCGAGGAGCTGCGTTACGTGCAGAACGAGTCGGCGGTCGACATCTCGGAGGAAATCGACCGGCTCAGCAAGAAGAGCCTGCTCCTTACCAAGGACATCTATTCCGGCCTGTCGCCGTGGCAGGTGACGCAGATCGCGCGCCATCCGCAGCGTCCCTACACGCTCGACTATGTCGGCGAGGTGTTCACCGATTTCCAGGAGCTGCACGGCGATCGTACCTTCGCCGACGACCAGTCGATCGTCGGCGGGCTGGCGCGCTTCAACGGTCGGCCGTGCATCGTCTTCGGCCATCAAAAGGGCCGTGATACCAAGGAGCGCGCGGCCCGCAACTTCGGAATGTCGCGGCCCGAGGGCTACCGCAAGGCGCTGCGGCTGATGAAGGTGGCGGAGAAGTTCGGCCTGCCGGTGTTCTCCTTCGTCGACACCCCCGGTGCGTACCCGGGGATCGGCGCCGAGGAGCGCGGCCAGTCGGAGGCGATCGGTCGCAACATCTACGAGATGGCGCGGCTCGAGGTCCCGATCATCGTCACCATCATCGGCGAAGGCGGCTCGGGCGGCGCGCTCGCGATCAGCGTCGGTGACCAGCTGCTGATGCTGCAGTACTCGATCTACTCGGTGATCTCGCCCGAAGGCTGTGCGTCGATCCTGTGGAAGACCGCCGAGCGCGCCCCCGAGGCGGCCGAGCAGCTCGGCATCACCGCGCACCGGCTGAAGGCGCTCGGCCTCGTCGACAAGATCGTCAACGAGCCGGTCGGTGGCGCTCACCGCGACGCGAAGCAGATGGCAGCGTTCCTCAAGCGCGCGCTCAACGATGCGCTGCGCCAGGTGAGCGACCTGCCGCTGCGCGACCTCATGCAACGCCGCTACGGGCGGCTGCAGTCCTACGGTCGTTTCAGCGACACCACGGCGCGCTGACGCCGGCCGAGCGCAGCGGGGCGTCCGCACGGTCGCGGTCGCCTACAGCGGCGGCCGCGATTCGACGGCGCTTCTCCATGCGACCGCGCGCGAGGCGGAATCGCTCGGGCTCTCGGTGCTCGCGCTGCACGTCCACCACGGCCTGAGCGAGCACGCCGACGCATGGCTTTCGCACTGCGAGGCGACGTGCCGGCGCTGGTCACGCCGCAGCCTGCCGATCGCCTTCGCTTGCCGCCGTCTCGAGGGCCACCCGCGCGCTGGCGAGAGTGTCGAGGCGTGGGCGCGCGGCGAGCGCTATCGAGCCCTGCGCGCCATGGCGGTCGAGCGGGCGGTCGACCTCGTCCTGCTCGCCCACCACCGGCGTGACCAGGCCGAGACCTTTCTCCTGCAGGCGTTGCGTGGCGGCGGTGCAGCGGCGCTCGCGTCGATGCCCAGGCTTGCGCAGCGCGACGGCGTCACCTGGGCGCGGCCGTGGCTCGGGCAGCCGCGCGAGGCGATTGAGGCGTATGCGCGGCGGCACCGGCTGCGCTGGATCGACGACGACAGCAACGCCGACGATCGATTCGCGCGCAACCGCCTGCGCCTGCGCGTCTGGCCCGCGCTCGTCGCCGCGTTCGACGACGCCGAGGCCGCGCTCGCGGCGGCGGCGGCGCGCGCCGCCCACGCCGCGACGGTGCTCGACGAGGTCGGCGCTGGCGATGTCGCACTGCTGGCGAGCGACGACGGGCTCGACCTCGTCGCCTGGCATCGACTGTCGCTGCCGCGGCGCCGCCAGGCGCTCGTGTCGTGGCTGCGCCAGGCACTCGGCACTGCGCCGCCGTCGAGCCTGGTCGAGCGATTGCTGCGCGAGGCGACCGTCGACGGTCATCGCTCGTGGCCCGCTGTCGATCGCGAGTTGCGCAGCTATCGCGGTCGACTGCAGTGCACGCCGATCGCTTCGCCCGACGCCGATCCCGACCGGCTCGCGATCGACCTCAGCCGCCCGGGCCTGCACGAGGTCGCAGCATGGGGTGGCGCGTTTCGGGTCGAAGCCGTCGCGCACGGCGGCATCGCGGCCGCCGACGCGGCGCGGCTGGTGCTGCGCGCGCGCGCTGCCGGCGACAGCTTCCAGGCCGGCCCCCGGCGCCCCGCGCGCAGCCTCAAGCTGCAATACCAGGCGAACGACATCGCGCCGGGCCTGCGCCGTGGCCCGATCGTGTGTAACGAAGACAACGCGACCGTGTTCGTGCCGGGGCTGGGGATCGATGCGCGTGCGGTCGCTTCATCGGGCCACGCGCAGGTTGCGCTCGCGTGGCTGCCCGGGCGGGGTGCCGGGCGCGCCAGCGACGCCGAGAGCGATGGCGGGGGCGCTCGCTAGAATCCCGAGCCTTGCGCGCGCGGAGCCGCGCCAGCTCTCCAGGCCACGTCAAGCGCGCCGATTCCCCGATGGCATTGATCGTTCACAAGTACGGCGGCACCTCGATGGGGTCGCCGGAGCGGATCCAGAGCGTCGCCCGCCGCGTCGCCAAGTGGGTCCGGGCCGGACACCAGCTCGTCGTCGTGCCGTCGGCGATGAGCGGCGAGACCAACCGGCTGCTCGGCCTCGCCCGGCAGCTCGCGCCAGAGACGTCGACGACCGAGGTGCTACGCGAGCTCGACATGATCGCCTCGACCGGCGAGCAGGTCTCGGTCGGGCTGCTCGCGCTCGCGTTGCATGCCGAGGGCGTTCCGGCGGTGAGCTACACCGGCTGGCAGGTGCCGATCGCCACCGACCGTGCCTACACCAAGGCGCGGATCGAGAAAATCGACGACGCGCGCGTGCGCGCCGATCTCGTCGCCGGCAAGGTCGTCGTCATCACCGGCTTCCAGGGCGTCGACGACAACGGCCACGTGACGACGCTCGGCCGCGGCGGCTCCGACACCTCCGCAGTCGCGATCGCGGCGGCGCTGCATGCCGCCGAATGCCTTATCTACACCGACGTCGACGGCGTCTACACGACCGACCCGCGCATCGTCAACGACGCGCGCAGGCTGAGCACGATCAGCTTCGAGGAAATGCTCGAGATGGCGAGCCTCGGCTCGAAGGTGCTGCAGATCCGCTCGGTCGAATTCGCCGGCAAGTACAGGGTGCCGCTGCGCGTGCTCTCGAGCTTCACGCCGTGGGACATCGCCATCGACGAGGAAGCCAGCTCGGGAACGCTCATCACTTTCGAGGAAGACGTCAAGATGGAACAAGCCGTCGTGTCGGGAATAGCCTTCAATCGCGACGAAGCCAAGATCAGCCTGATGGGCGTCGCCGACAAGCCCGGTGTCGCGCACATGATCCTCGGCCCCGTCGCCGACGCCAACATCGACGTCGACGTCATCATCCAAAACGTCTCGCACGACGGCCGGACCGACTTCTCGTTCACCGTGCACCGCAACGACTACGCACGCACGATGGAGCTGATGAGAACGGCAGTCCTGCCGCAGACCGGCGCCGCGGGGCTCGTCGGCGACGATCGCATCTGCAAGGTGAGCATCGTCGGCATCGGCATGCGCTCGCACGTTGGCGTCGCGAGCAAGATGTTCCGCGCCCTGAGCGAGGAGGGCATCAACATCCAGATGATCACGACCAGCGAGATCAAGACCAGCGTCGTGCTCGACGAGAAGTACATGGAGCTCGCCGTCCGCGCGCTGCATCGGACCTTCGATCTCGACCGGGCGCCCGGCTCGGCCTAGCGTCCTCGTCGCCAGCGGACGAGGGCCGCGACGCGGGGCCTGGAGCGCAGAGGCCGCTTCAGGACTATGCTCGCCAGGGCGAGGTCCCGCCATGCCGCTGCTCGTCCTGGTGCTTCTGCTGTGGCTTGCGCCTGCCGCGGGCGCGAGCGCCACGACGGTCACCGTGCTGACCATCGACGGCGCCATCTCGCCCGCTTCGGCCGACTATCTGGCGCGCGGCCTGAAGCGGGCAGCCGACAGTGGTTCCCGTCTGGTCGTCCTGAAGCTCGACACGCCGGGCGGCCTCGACACGGCGATGCGAGACATGATCAAGGACATCCTCGCTTCGCCCATCCCGGTCGCGACCTTCGTCTCACCGGGCGGCGCCAGGGCGGCGAGCGCCGGCACCTACCTCCTCTATGCCAGCCACGTCGCCGCGATGGCGCCGGGAACCAACCTGGGCGCGGCGTCGCCGGTCCAGATCGGCATCGGCGGCCACGAAAACGAGCCCGCCGCGCCGCCGGCGCCGGCCGGGTCGGTACCGGACGGGACTCTTCCTGCATCGTCATCGCAGCCGAGCACGATGACGCTGAAGCAGTTTCACGATGCGTCGGCGTACATCCGCAGCCTTGCGCAGCTGCGCGGGCGCAACGCCGATTGGGCCGAGCGAGCGGTGCGCGAGGCGGTGAGCCTGAGCGCCGACGACGCCCTGAAGGTGCACGTTGTCGACCTCGTCGCCACCGACGTCAGCGACCTGCTCGCGCGGGTGCAGGGGCGCCGCGTCTCGGTCAATGGCTCGACGGTGACGATCGACGTCGCCGGTGCCGAGATCGTTCCGTTCGCGCCCGACTGGCGGACCCGGCTGCTGCTCGCGATCGCCTCGCCGAGTCTTGCCCTCGTGCTGATGATGCTCGGCGTCTACGGCCTGCTGTTCGAGTTCGCCAGCCCCGGCTATGTGCTCCCGGGAGTCGTCGGCGCCATCTGCCTCCTGCTCGGGCTGTTCGCGCTGCAGATGCTGCCGTTCACCTACGCCGGTCTCGGGCTGATCCTGCTCGGGATCGCGTTTTTCGTCGCCGAGGTTTTCGTGCCGTTGTCAGGCGCGCTCGCGGTCGGCGGCCTGGTCGCGTTCGTGATCGGGGCGACGATTCTGATCGACACCGAGGCGCTCGGCGAGGGCGTTTCGCTGCCGCTGGTCCTGACGATTGCCGGTGCCAGCGCGCTGTTCATCCTCGTCGTCGTCGGCATGGCGGTCAAGGCGCGTCGGCAACCGGTCGTCAGCGGAGCGGAAGAGCTGACCGGCCGCCGCGGCGAGGTGCTCGCCGATTTCACCGGCGAGGGCTGGGCGACGATCCATGGCGAGACGTGGCGTGTCCGCAGCGCGGTCCCGCTGACCGGGGGCCAGCCGGTGCGAGTGACCCGCATCGAGGGACTGACCCTGGACGTCGAGCCCCTGACCCCCCTCGAAAGGAACACGTGATGCTCGGATTCGCATGGCTCGGCTTGCTCGTCCTGCTCGCAGGCCTCTTCGCCGCCTCGGTCAGGATCCTGCGCGAATACGAGCGCGGTGTCGTGTTCATGCTCGGCCGCTTCTGGCGCGTCAAGGGGCCGGGGCTCGTCCTGCTCATCCCGGCGATCCAGCAGATGGTGAAGGTCGACTTGCGCACCGTCGTCTTCGAGGTACCGACCCAGGACGTGATCTCGCGCGACAACGTCTCTGTCAAGGTCAGCGCCGTCGTCTATCTGCGCGTGATCGATGCGCAGAAGGCGATCATCCAGGTCGAGCACTACCTCATCGCGACCAGCCAGCTGGCGCAGACGACATTGCGCTCGGTGCTCGGCAAGCACGAGCTCGACGACATGCTGGCGGGCCGGGAAAAGCTCAATCTCGACATCCAGCAAGCGCTCGACGCGCAGACCAACTCGTGGGGAATCAAGGTTTCCAACGTCGAAATCAAGCAGGTCGACCTGACCGAATCGATGGTCCGGGCGATCGCCCGCCAGGCCGAGGCGGAGCGCGAGCGGCGCGCCAAGGTGATCCACGCCGAAGGCGAGCTGCAGGCGTCGGAGAAACTGTTCCAGGCCGCCAAGGTGCTGGCGCAGGAGCCGCAGGCGATCCAGCTGCGCTACCTGGAAACGCTGACCGTGATCGGCGCGGACAAGAACACGACCGTCGTCTTCCCGCTGCCGATGGATCTCCTCGCTCCGTTCCTGCAGTCGCCAAAGCGAAGCGAGTAAGGCCCGTCGCTCAACGCGCGTTGCCGATCTTCAGACGCCGCTCGAGCCAGAGGCTGTAGCGCGACATCGCGAAGCTGCCGCCGAAGTAGATTGCGGCGACGAAGACATAGCCCTCGATGAAGAAGTCGCGCCAGCGCGGGTCGCCGAGCGCGAGGCGAAGCGATCCGGTCAGGTCGTACATGGAGACCACCGCGACCAGCGAGGTGTCCATGAAGGTCGAGAGCAGGTTGTTGACGAACGCCGGAATGACCGCGACCAGGGCCTGCGGCAGGATCACCGCCCGCTGCGCCTGCCAGTAGCGCAGGCCCAGCGACAGGGCGGCTTCGTGCTGCGCCCGCGGAACGCTCTGCAGGCCGCCGCGCACCGTCTCGGCCATGTAGGCCGCCTGGAACAGGACGAGGCCGATGACGATGCGCCAGAACGGGTCGAGCCCCCAGCCGGTCGGAAGGACCAGCGGCAGCACGAAGGCGGCGACGAACAGCACGGTGATGAGCGGAACGCCGCGCACGAGCTCGATGTAGGCCACCGCGAGCGAGCGCAGCAGCGCCAGCGACGAGCGGCGCGCGAGGGCGAGGGCGATGCCGATCGGCGTCGACGCGGTGATGCCGATCAGCGTCAGGATCACCGTCAGCGGCACGCCGCCCCACCGATCGGTTCCGACCGCCTCGAGGCCGAAGGCGCCGCCGAACATCAGCGTGAAGAAGAGCGCGAATGCGGCGACCCAGCCGACGGCGAGCCAACGCGCACCGCGGCGCGACCACAGCGCCGGCCATGCGCTCGCGACCAGCATCGATAGCACGGCGGCGGTCGCCAGCGCGGGCCGCCATTGCTGCTCGAACGGATAGCGACCGAAGACGATCAGGCGCCACTTCTCGGCAACGAAGCCCCAGCATGCGCCGTGCGCCGCCTTGCACGCCGCATAGTCGGGTGCGGCGACGGCTCGCAGCACGCCCCAGTCGAAGACCCGCCACGCAGCCCAGGCCAGCAGACCGGCAAGAACGATGGTGGTGGCGCTCGCTCCGGGACTAAAGAACAGGCGCGCCCGCGCCCGATCGGCGAGGCCCTTGCGTCGCGGACCGATCGAACCGAGCGTGCCCATCGCAGCCTTGTGGCGCTAGCGCGGCGCGCGGGTGACGCGCCGGTTGACGGCATTCATGATCACCGCGACGACCAGGTTCATCGTCAGGTACACCGCCATGACAATGACGATGACCTCGAGCGCCTGGCCGTTCTGGTTGATCGAGGTATTGCCGATCGAGACCAGATCGGGGTAGCCGATCACGACCGCGAGCGATGAGTTCTTGATCAGGTTCATGTACTGGCTCGCGAGCGGCGGGATCGCCAGCCGCAGCGCCTGCGGAAAGATCGCACCCGCGATCGCCTGACCGCGGGTCATGCCGAGCGCGAGCGCGGCGTGCCATTGGCCCGCAGGGACGGCCTCGGCGCCGGCGCGGACCAGCTCGGCGATCGACGCCGACGTGAACAGCGACAGGCCTAGCCAAAGAGCGAGGAACTCCGGCGTCAACGAAGCGCCGCCGCTGATCAGGAAGCCGTCGAGAACGGGTGTGGACCAGCCACCGACGGCGCCAACCATGAGCCAGGTCGCGATCGCGGCGACAACGCCGGTCGCGATCGCGACCAGGCCGGCCCCGACGTCGAGCCAGCGCCGCGCCGCGTTCAAGCCGAGCACGGCGCCGATCGCAAACGCGATCAGCGCCCAGAGCAGGGCGAGCGCTCCGTCCTGCGGGACCGCGATTTGCAGGCCTTCCTTCGAAAGCAGGGCGACGCCACCCACCGACCAGGCGGCCGACGACTCCGGCAGCAGCTCGGTGACCAGCAGATAGATCGCGAGCAGCTGGATGACGAGCGGAATGTTGCGGAAGACCTCGACGTAGGCCGCGCCGAGCTTCGTGACCAGCGGATGGTGAGCAAGCCGCATCAGGCCGACGGTGACGCCCAGCAGGCTGGCCAGCACGATGCCAGCAGACGCGACCCGCAGCGTGTTGCTCATGCCGATCGCGAAGGCGCGCAGGTAGCTGTCGCTCGCCGTGTAGTCGAACAGCAGCTCGCCGATGTTGAATCCGGCCGGGTCGCGCAGAAACCCGAATCCCGACTTGATCTGCCGCGCCTCGAGGTTGGCGGCGACGTTGTGCGCGAGGCCGGCGGCGATGGCGATGAGCACCAGCGCGACCGCGCCCTGGACAAGCCAGGTGCGCATGCGCTCGGCGCGTCGGCGGGCGCGCCACGCCGCGTCGCCGAGCGGTGCCGACGCCGGGCTCAGCGGATCGGCGGCGCGTACATCAGGCCGCCCTTGGTCCACAGGTTGTTGACGCCGCGCGGCAGGCCGATGGGCGTCTTCGGGCCGAGGTTGCGCTCGAAACTTTCGCCGTAGTTGCCGACCTGCTTGACGATCCGATAGGCCCAGGCGGCGTCGAGGCCGAGGAGCTTCCCGGTATCTTCGGAGACGCCGAGGAAGCGCTGCACGCCGGGATCCTTGTTGGTCGTCTTCTGCTCATCGACGTTGGCCTGCGTCAGTCCGTCCTCTTCGGCTTCGAGCATTGCGAACAGCGTCCAGCGGACGATCTGGAACCACTCGTCGTCGCCGCGGCGAACCGAGGGGCCGAGCGGCTCCTTTGAGATCACCTGCGGCAGGATCACGTAGTCGTCGGCCTTGGGCGCCTTGGTGCGCGCGCCGGCGAGGTCGCTCATGTCGGTCGTGTAAACCTGGCAGCGGCCGGCAAAGAACGCGCTCGTGATCGCCTCGGCGGTATCGAACACGACCGGCTTGTACTTCATCGCGTTGGCGCCGAAGTAGTCGGCGACGTTCTTTTCGCTCGTCGTCCCGGCCTGGACGCAGACGGTGGCACCGTTCATCTTCTTTGCGCTGTCGATCTTGAGCTTCTTCGGCACCATGAAGCCCTGGCCGTCGAAGTAGTTGATGCCGGTGAAGACGACGCCGAGCGACGCGTCCCGGGTCAGCGTCCAGGTGCTGTTGCGCGAGAGCACGTCGATCTCGCCGGCCTGCAGCGACGAGAAGCGCTGCTGCGAATTCAGCGGCACGAACTTCACCTTGCTCGCGTCGCTCAGGACCGCGGCGGCGACGGCGCGGCAGAAGTCGACGTCGAGGCCGGTCCAGCGGCCCTGGCTGTCGGCGTTCGAGAAGCCCGGCCCCGACGTGTTGACCCCGCATACCAGCTGGCCGCGCGCCTTGACGGCATCGAGCGTCTTGCCGGCGTGCGCCGGCAAGGTCCAGGCCGCGGCGGCGACGGCGAGCGCGATTGGAGTCAGGCGGGTCATCGGCATGAGAGATCTCCTCTGCGGTTCTTCAAGAGGTGGCAGTGTAGCGAGGGCGACGCCGCGATCCAGGGCGTCGAGTCGAGCTGCAGCGAGCTGGCGTACGTGGCGCCGCTAGAATTACAGCCGACGGAGCTGTGACCGAGTGGCCGAAGGTGCTCCCCTGCTAAGGGAGTATGTGGGCAAAACCTGCATCGAGGGTTCGAATCCCTCCGGCTCCGCCAACCGACCCTCTGAACGAAGCCCCGAAAGGGGCTTTTTTCATAGGTAAATCGACAAAAAGATCGTCCGGCGGCGTCCACTGACGTCCATCACCATCCCACCATCTTGTGGGGGTAGGTGAGGGGTAGGATAATGAGTCCGCCATGCCAAGGAAGGCCAAGGAACTGTCGCCGCTCGAGGTCCGGAGGCTGACGCATCCCGGTCGATGGAGCGTTGGAGGGACTGACGGGTTGGCTTTGCAAGTCACCCCGTCGGGCGCCCGAAGCTGGG
>DATAYY010000163.1:0-7105 GCA_036272325.1 Caldimonas sp.
GGATCTCATGACCATCGCCAAGGGACTGGGCGGCGGCTACGAGCCGATCGGCGCCGTGCTGCTCGGCAAGCACATCTACGAATCCTTCGCCCGAGGCAGCGGCTTCTTCCAGCACGGCCACACCTACATGGGCCATCCCCTGGCCTGCGCTGCGGGACTCGCGGTGCAGGAGACGATCCGGCGCGACAACCTTCTGGCCAATGTCCGAGACATGGGCGCGGTCCTGCGTCGGCGGCTCAGTGAGCGTTTCGGCAATCATCCGCATGTCGGCGACATCCGCGGCCGCGGCCTGTTCCAGGCCGTCGAGCTGGTCGAGGACCGCTCGACCAAGACGCCGTTCGATCCGGCGCGGAAGCTCCATGCCAAGGTGAAGAAGGCCGCCATGGCGCGCGGCCTCATGGTCTATCCGATGGGCGGCACGATCGACGGGCAGCGCGGCGACCATGTCCTGATCGCGCCGCCGTTCATCATCAGCGAAGGCCAACTCGACGAAGTCGTCGCCAGGCTCGCCGTCGCGATCGATACTGCGCTCGCCGGCACCACGCAGCCGCACGCGGCGTGAGCAACGACCGGCTGCCGCCGATTCCGGCGGCCCTGTGGTCCGACGAGCAACGTCGCCAGGCCTGGGAGATCGTCGACGGACCGCGCGGCGCATTGCTGGCGCCGTTCGTGCCGTTGCTGCGCAGCCCCGAGCTGATGGCGCATGCCCAGCGGATGGGCGAATACCTTCGCTTTCGCAGTGCGATCGGCCAGCGGCTGTCGGAGCTGGCGATCCTGGTGACGGCGAGGCACTGGTCGCAACAGGTCGAGTGGGCGATCCACGCGCCGATCGCGCTCGCAGCAGGCATCGCCGCGGGTACCATCGACGCGATTGCGGGCGGTGCGCGGCCGGTGGCAATGAGCGGCGACGAAGCCGCCGTGCACGACTTCTGCATCGAGCTCCATCGCGACAAGACGGTGACCGACGCGACGTGGAAGGAGGCCATCGGCCGCTTCGGCGAACGCGGCGTCGTCGATCTCATCGGCATCAACGGGTACTACGCGCTGCTCTCGATGGTGATGAACGCGGCACGGACTCCCGTCCCCGAATCGACGGCACCGCCGCTTGCGAACCTGGAGCCCTGATCGGTCGCCCGGGTCGTCGGTGCGGAGCGAGACCGCTGACGACGTCGGTTCAGCCACGCACTGCCGCCTTGATGGCGGCGACGTCGATCTTTCGCATCGGCATCATCGCCTCGAACGCACGCTTGGCGACGGCGCCGCCCTTGGCGAGCGCATCCGTCAGCACGCGCGGGGTGATCTGCCAGCTCACCCCCCACTTGTCCTTGCACCAGCCGCAAGCGCTCTCCTGCCCGCCATCGCCGACGATCGCATTCCAGTAGCGGTCGGTCTCTTCCTGATCGTCGGTTGCGATCTGGAACGAAAAGGCCTCGCTGTGCTTGAACTGCGGTCCGCCGTTGAGGCCGATGCAAGGAATTCCCGCGACCGTGAATTCGACGATGAGGACATTGCCCGCCTTGCCGTCGGGATAGTCGGCCGGCGCGCGATGGATGGCGCCGACGCTACTGTCCGGGAAGGTCTCGGCGTAGAAGCGAGCGGCCCTTTCGGCATCGCGTTCATACCAGAGACAGATCGTGTTCTTGGCCATGGACGACCTCCGGTGGTCAATTCGCGTGGTGCCCGGCGCTCCGCACGCAATGGCGCGGCGCTATCGGGAGATCGCTACGTTCGCCGACGCGACCCTCCGGCAATTGGTGCTCCCGGGCGCCCCACGCTCGTTGCGATCGACGATCGACGTTGGGCAGCGGCCGTCAGACCCATGCGGGTCAACGTCACCGCCAATGAAAGTCCTGCTGACCACCGGTCGGGAAGGTGAGGCGCATCGTGGGTCCCTGCGGCGAATCGAACAGCGCGATCGGGAAGGTGGTGGCCTGCGGCTCCAGAACCTGTCGATAGTTCTGGCTGTTCGTGATCAATCCGCGTTGACGGTTGATGACCAGCGTCTGCCCTGCGATGCGATAGGTTCCTTCCTCCGCGATTCGCGTCTGCATGGTGGCGCCGCCACCCATGGCGCCGACGTACACGTAGGTGCCGTCGCCGCGAAACGTATATGCGAAGTTTCCGCTTTGCCAGGTTCCCACCAACACGCTGGCTGCGTTGGCGGATTGCGGCGCCACGGTGGTGTCACCGGCGTGCGCGGCCCACGGGAACCCGACGAGCAGCAGCGCCGCAACGCACCGCAACAGACCGGCTGCCATTCAGTCGTCCTTGTCGTTGCCTTTCCCTTCGGTCAGGAACTCGAGCGTCGCCTGCCGCGTCTGCGGCGAATTGAGGATGCCGAGGTGCGACGTGCCGAGGATCGGGTCGTACACGCCCTGCCCCGTCAACGAAATCTCCTTTGCTCCGCGCAAGCTGGCGCTGTGCGAGAAATCGGTCGGAACGCCGAACGAGTCGATCGCCGGCACGGGCGCGAGGAGGCCGTCCTGGAGCGGAAAGTAGACGAAGCTCTTGTCGGCATTGCGGATGACGAGCGTCTTGCCGGCGCGCTTCGCGCTACTCTGATCACCGTCGTTGAGCAGGCGCAGGAAGGGCGTGCGTGGCGAGCCGAGCTCCTGGCACACCTCGCTCGATGGCGTGAAGCCGCCGGCGGTAGGTGCCTGCCAGTAGTTCGCCGGGTCCGGGGAGCAGTTGATGATGCCCTGGTTCGGGCCGTCGATCGCGACCATGCGCCGGACGAGCGGGCCCGCTTCGTCCTCGCGCATCCATTCGCGGGCGATCGTCACGCCGAGGCTGTGGGCGACGATGTCGATCTGCTTCGCCCCGGTGAACGCGAGCACGGCACGAACGAACCGGCGCAGGTCGGGAACGTTGGCGGCGTTGGTGTGGGCGATGCTCGAGCGACGCGGCTGGTCGGTCGGCGTCAGGTCGCACTGGTCGCCCTGATAGCCGATGCCCCAGAGCTCGCTGGTCGAATAGCCGTTGTCGGCGAGATACTGCGCCAGCGCCTGGACGCGCCCGTAGGGATTGCACGCGGTCGGGAACGGCGTGTCGTTGTTGCCGTGGATGAGGATCACCGGCGTGCGCACGACGGGCCCCGCGGCGCCGAAGCCGATCAGCGACTGCTTGGTGAGCGAGGCATCCTCGATGGCCGGGAAGCCGGGCGGAAAGGCGGTGCCCACGGTGCCGGCCGCGTGCGCAGCGGCGGCGAGGACGATCGTGGTGGCGACGGCGGAGCGAATCCACGCATGCATCGGTCAGTCTCCTGCGGTGAGTCGAGGCGCGTCGATTCTTGCACTGGTTCGGGCGCTGCGATCGCCACCCCGAACTTAGGGCGCCGGACTACGCGACGCGACGCGGCAACTGGACTGACCGGGCGGCCGCAGCGGGATCGCTGATCTCGCCGTCCGCCGACCGCCAGGTCGCCGCCCGGCGCTGCACGGATGCGACGGCGCGCCGGCAGGCCGCAAGCGACGGCAGCGCGAACGAGGCGGGCAGGTCCCAGACCAGTTCGACAAGATGCTTTCCCATGGCGAGTCGCCGGCGGTGAATGAGGGATTTAGGGTGCGCGCGACTCGATTCGCCGGCGGCAAGACACGCGGACGATGCGGTGTAGGACCGGAGGGCGAATCCGGCGCCGGAAACGTCGGACGGGGGCCGCCGAAGCTCGGTCGGCGCTGGGCGAACGGCCGAGCCGGGACGCCCACGCTCTCCTAAACTCCCCTGCCATGATCAATTGCCCCAAGTGCAACGAGGAGAATCCTCCGAAGTTCCGCTTGTGTGGCTATTGCGGGGCGCCGCTCGTGGCCGCGCCGGCGCCGCTGCCGGTGCGCGAGGTCCGGCGCACGGTCACGCTGATCTTCTGCGACCTGAAGGGCTCCACGGCCCTCGGCGAGCGCCTCGACCCGGAGGCGATGCACGAGGTGAAGGAGCGCTACTTCACGACGATGGCTGCCGAGATCACGAAGCACGGCGGCAAGATCGAGAAGTACATCGGCGACGCGATCATGGCGGTGTTCGGGCTGCCCCTGCCGCACGAGGACGACGCCTTGCGGGCGGTGCGCGCAGCGGCCGGCATGCAGGCGGCGCTGCGCGGCGTCAACGACGACCTGTCGGCGCGCTACGGCGTGACGCTCGCGAATCGCACCGGGGTCAACACGGGCGAGGTCGTCGCCAACGACGATCCGACCGCGGACCAGAAGCTCGCCACCGGCGACGCCGTCAACGTCACCGCGCGGCTCGAGCAGGCCGCGCCGGAAAACGAGATCTACCTCGGCGAAACGACCTACCAGCTTGTGCGTGACGCGGTCGAAGTGGAGGCCATCGAGCCGCTCGAGCTGAAGGGCAAGAGCGAGCGCGTCGCTGCGTACCGGCTCGTTTCAGCGGGCGGACTTGACGGCTACGTGCGGCGCCACGACTCGCCGATCGTCGGTCGCGACGAGGAGCTGGCGGCGATCGACCAGGCGCTTCGTGAAGTCACCGAGACGCGCGGCGTCCGCATGATCACGATCATCGGCGACGCCGGCATCGGCAAGTCACGGCTGGCGCAGGAAGTCATCAAGCGCGCCGGTGCCAATGCGAATGTCGTGAAGGGCCGTTGCCTCGCCTACGGCGACGGCATCACGTTCTGGCCGCTGCGCGAGATGGCCGGCGAGGCGGCGGAAATCCGCTTCGACGACAAGCCCGAGGATGGCCGCGCCAAGCTGGCGGCACTCGTCGGCGACGACGACGTCGCCGATCGCCTGGCGGCAGCGATCGGCCTGACGCACGCAACGTTCCCGCTCCACGAAATCGACTGGGCGGCGCGCAAGTTCCTGGAATCGCTGACGAAGGACGGCCCTCTGGTTGCGCTCGTCGACGACATCCACTGGGCAGAGTCGGCGTTCCTCGACCTGCTCGTGCACGTTCTGGACGCGTCGGAGAACGCGCCGATCCTGCTGCTCTGCACGTCGCGCCACGACATCCTCGAGAAGCACCCGGACTGGGGCGACCGCGCGTCGTCGCTTCGCCTGGTCCTGCGTCCGCTGACCGATGCCGCGGCGGCGAAGGTCGCGGTCAACCTGCTCGGCGCCACCGGGCTCCCGGCCGACGTCGTGACGCGCATCGTCGAAGCCGCCGAGGGCAACCCGCTCTACGTCGAGCAGATGCTGTCGATGCTGGTCGACAGCGGCGCGCTTCGCCAGGAGAACGGGCACTGGGTACGCGCCGAGAGCTACGGCGAGATCGCGATTCCGCCGACGATCAAGGCGCTGATCGAAGGACGCCTCGGCCAACTGCGCCGCGAGGAGCGCGCGGCGATCGAGCCGGCTTCAGTGATCGGCCTCCAGTTCGCCGCGCCTGCGGTCGCGTCGCTGACGCCGGAGGCCGTCCGCCCGGGGATCGAGGGCCATTTGCTGGCGCTGACCATGAAGCAGTTGGTGCACTCGGTCGCCTCCATGGATTCGGACTCGCTGTACCGCTTCCACCACCACCTCGTCCGCGACACGGTGTACGGAACGCTGCTCAAGCGCGCGCGGGCGACGCTGCACGTCGACTTCGTGCGCTGGGCCGACCAGGTCAATGCAGAGCGCGGGCGCGGACTCGAGTTCGAGGCGATCCTCGGCTACCACCTCGAGCAGGCGCACAACTACCTGGCCGAGCTCGGACCGCTCGACCAGAAGGGCCGCGAGATCGGCGTCGACGGTGCAGGCCGGCTCGCATCGGCGGGACGGCGGGCGTTCGCGCGCGGTGACGCCAAGGCGGCGGGCAACCTGCTCCGTCGCGCCATCGCGCTGCGGCAGAAAGACGATCCCGAGCGCCTGCCGCTCCTTCCCGAGCTGGGCGAAGTGCTGCTCGAGCTCGGCCAGTTCGCCGAAGCTCGGACGATCGTCGACGAGGCACTCGAGACTGCGCGCAGCGTCGGCAACCGCAAGGTCGAAGCGTCGGCGCGGCTGACCCGCATGCTCGTGCGCCTGCACAGCGGCGAATCGGGAAGCTGGAGCGACGCCGCCCTCGAGCTGACGACCGACGTCATTCCGCTCCTCGAGCAGCAGGACGCGAACGGCGAGCTCGCGAGGGCGTGGCGCCTCGTCGCCATGGTCCAGCAGATCGCCGGCCAGCTGGCCAAGGCGAGCGAGACGATCGCCAAGGTCATTCACCACGCACGCCTGGCAGGCGACGAGCGCCTGGTCGCGCGCAGCGCGCTCGGCATGACGCTCAATGCCGTCTACGGCCCGACCCCGATCGCCGAGGCGTTGCCCCAATGCGAAGCGCTCATCGCGGGCGACCTGGCCGATCGCCAGGTGCAGAACCTCGTCATCTGCAAGCTCGCACAGCTGCGCGCGATGACCGGCGACTACGAAACGGCGCGAAGGAACGTCAAGTCGGCGCGCAGCGTGCTCCGCGATCTCGGCCAGGGCGTGCGGATCGCCTCGTCGGCGGTTGATGCCGCCGTCGTCGAAATGCTTGCCGGCGATCCTGCGGGCGCCGAGCGCGAGATCCGTCCCGACTGCGAGATGCTGCAAGGCATGGGCGAGACATTCTTCCTTTCGACCATGGCCTCGATCCTTGCGCGGGCGGTGCTCGCCCAAGGGCGCGACGACGAGGCGCTGACCTGGACGGAAACGGCCGAGCGTTCGGCCGCCGAGGACGACGTCGAGGCGCAGGTCGACTGGCGAGGTGTCAGGGCGTTGATCCTGGCCCGCAAAGGCCAGATCGAAGAAGCTGAGGCGCTGGCGCGCAAAGCTCGCGAGCTGGCCTTTCAGACGGAGGCCTGGGCGACTCGCGCCTCGTCCCTGTCAGACCTCGCAACGGTCTTGAGCCTTGCCAAGCGGCCCGAAGAAGCGCGTCAGGCGATCGCGGATGCGACCGCGGTGTACGCGGCGAAGGGAGACGTGTCGTCGGTGGCGCGCGCGGAGAAGGTTCTCGCGGCGATGCTGTAAAGAGAAAGGGGCCCGAAGGCCCCTTGGAGGTCGGCATCCCGGATATCACCAGGAATACACCCCGTTGTGACGAGTCCAGATGATGAACTTGAGATAGCCGCCGGTAAGGACGCCCTTCGCGCTGGTGGTCATGTCGATCCGCTGGAAGACACACCGTTCGACGCTCGTCAGGTCGACGTTGGCGCAGT
>DATAYY010000164.1:0-3167 GCA_036272325.1 Caldimonas sp.
GTGGTCGATCGCGAGCGCGAACATCGCCTGCTCTCGGCCGTGGAAGATGCGCGCCTCGGGCCGCTCGTTGGCAAGCGTGATGCGATCACGCATCTCGGCGACGTCGCGCTCGTGCGAGGGCGCGTTCGCCTGCGTGCCTGCGATCGCGAGACGCAGGAGGACGGGGTCAGTTCGCGTCTCGCCCTTGAGCACGGCAAGCGCCTCAGCCGGGCGCTTTTGCGCGATCAGGAAGTCGGCGTACGCGACTGCCGAATAGGTGTCGGGGTCCAATCGAAGGACGGCGCGGTAGGCGGCATCGGCAGCGGCCGGGCGGCCGTCGCGCTCCTCGAGCTCGGCGAGCGACGTCAGCAACCAGCCACGCGTGCTCGGCGCAAGACGAGTGTCGGCGAGAAGGCCATGGAAGCTTCGCCGCGCCGCCGCCGTCTCGCCGCGCAAGGCGGCGTTCTCGGCGACGCAGGCCGCGGCGTAGACATCGGCGCCGGCGCGGCCGACCTCCCCGCAGGCCGCATCGGACTCGAGATAGCGAGCCTGCACGCGCAGCACCGTCGCGAGCGTGAGCCAAGCCTGCGCATTGCGTTCGCCGCCCGGCCGCGCGAGCAGGATCCTGAGGTGCGCGACCGAAGCGTCGAACTCGTGCAAGTATTGCTCGAGCGTCGCACGCAGAAAGAGGACCCCCGAGGGCGCGGTCGCAGGGTCGGGCCAGGCGCGCAACGCAGCGAGCGCGAGGCCGGCGAAGCGGGGATCGCCCGACTCGCGCGCCTGCTCGAGGTAGCGCTGCGCCACGGCGGTGGCGAGCGGCGCCTCGTGCGGGTGCTCGGCGAGACGCTTGCGCAGCTGGCGGTCCTCGTTCCTGGTCGCCGACGTCGCCGGCAGCACCTCGATCACCTCGTCGTCGCTCGTCGGCGTGATGGGGGTGGCGCGTGCGCACGTCGCCACGCCCGCGAGAAGGATGAGGCCGGCCACCAGCGGGCCGGTCCATGCAGGCGAAAGTCGCATCGGCGCGATGCTAAGGGTGGCGAGCGGACCCGCCACCCTGCCGCATCAGTCGACGGTCTGCGGCTCCGCCGTGTCGTCGGTCGGCGGCGTCACCGCGCTGGTATCGACCGGCTCGAGCATGTCTGCCATCGACACGACCAGCTGGCGCAGGTAGCCGATGAAGCCGTCGACCGACTGGCTTGCACTCGCCGGCACCTGAGCGGTCGGAGGCGGCGGCGTGTGGTCGTCGCCACCGCCGCACGCGCCGAGCACGGCGGCCGCAAACGAAGCTGCCAGGAGAGTCTTCTTCATGTGCCTTCTCCTCACTGTGCGCCGGGCTTCGGCGTGCCGAGGTATGGGAACGTCGGCAGCAGCGGCCCATTGGCCTTGACCTTCGGTCCAGCCTGATCGACGCCGTCGTGGAGGCCGAACGCGGCTGCGCCGAGCGGCACCGCGCTCGGCTTGCAAGCAGCGCCCAGCTTGTAGGTGTCGTTGTTGCCGTTCGCGACGCACAGCCCTCCCATCACCGCAACCAGCGAGATGTCGACGACGTCGTCGCTTGGCCGGCGGCCGTTCGGGTAGCCGGCGAGGTCGCCGCCGGGGCCGGCGAGCAGTCCGCCGAGCAGGCCGAGCCGGTTCTGCAACGCTTCGGCAGTGGGCGGAATCGCGGTGTTGAGCCGCAGCATCTCCGACGGCACTCCGGTCGCCGGCGACGCCGAGAATGCCTTCGGCTGGTTGACGCCGACGATGCCGGTCAGGAACGTCGTCACGAGGTCGGTGCGGGGAAAGTTGGTCGGCGCGATGTTCGGCGTCGCAAGCGCGATCTCGACCAGCGCCGGCAGCGTCGGGTTGGTCACGTAGGTCGCGAACTGGGCGTCGTCCTTCGGCTTGGAGCCGTTGAACTTGTCCTTGTCGGGAAGGCCGATCACGACCTCGTTGACGAGCGGCATGCCGAGCCGCGAGACCTGGGTCCAGGCGCCACCGGCGAGCTCGTGCGTCTGATAGCCGCTCTTGGGCGCGCTGCTGAGGAGACGCCCCTGGCGTAGGCTCGCCGTCGTCCAGCCGCCGATCACCGGGTCGCCGTTCGCGACCAGGCAGCTCGTCGGCACCTCGATCGCGAGCGTCGTCACGTTGGCGTCGGCAAGGTCGTCGTGGCCAGCGTCCTTCTGCGAGTTGTCGAGCAGGAACGCCGCTTCGGCGGGGCTGAAATCGGCTGCGCCGGGGACGTTGAGAAGATCGAAGATGACGCCGAGGTTGACGGCGAACGGGTCCTTCCGTTGGCCGACGAAGAGCTTGCCGGTGCCGGTGCAACCGGGGATGTTGACGGTATAGATGTGCTGCGCGGCGTACCCGGCGTAATCCGGGATCGTCTTGGTGCCGATGTTGTCGACCGGCTTGGCGAACACATTGCTGCCGCCGGTGGCGTTGGTGATCGAGCCATGCGCGCCGGTGCGGCGGTCGCCGCGAACGATGTCGACGGTGAAGGTCTCATCGACGTTCGACGTTGCTGCCCGCGGCGCGGTGATCTGCCCTGACTGCGTCAGCGGGATCGCAACGTTGGTGCCGCCGATCGGCAGCGTCGTCGCGCGGAGCGCATTGTTGAAGTGAAACTGGAACGTGATGTCTTCCTTGCCGTCGCCGTTGTTGTCGATGTGGATCTCGTAGAGCGCATTCGGGTCGAGCTTGAAATAGTTCGGGCCGCCGTAGCCGTCCTGGAGCGGCTGATAGTTGGCGATCATCGTCACGTAGCCCGGCCCCGTGAGGCGGCTCGCCTCGTAGCTGTTGAACATGTAGAAATCGGTGCCGTCGACCTTGGGCATCGTCGTGATCGCCGGCGCCTCGCGATGGCTCGAGGCGTGAGCCGGCAGCGCGCCGAGGCTCGCCAGCGCGGCGATGGCGGCAACGACCGGCGACAGCCGGCCACGGGCTGGGGGGTGGGCTCTCTTCATTGCTTGCTCCTCGGTTGGATCGCATCCACGGGTCCCGGAGATCGCCGGGTTCGCTCGGCCTTGCCGTCGGCAACGCTCGATCCGCTCCTGATACGCAACGATCCCGGCGCCGGATGCAGAATCCGTCGACGACGATCCGGCGTAAGGCGCGGCGGCGAGGCGCGACCAACTACGAACCGATTGCTGCAAGGAGGACTTCGATGAACCTGCGACCCGAGCTCTCCTCGCGCCGGCGTGGCTCCG
>DATAYY010000165.1:0-2353 GCA_036272325.1 Caldimonas sp.
GTCGGCGTTGACGTCGAGCGAGCCGGCGCGCGTATACGCCTCGGTGCCGTCGAGCGCCTGCACCGCGAGCCACGCGCTGTCCTTCATGGCGACGTCGAGATTGCGGCCGGTCGCCGTGACCTGACCCGCCGTCGCGTCGTAGCCGGGGGTCGATTCGAGCGCGTAGACGCGCGTGCTCGCACCGCTGCCTTCGACCGGAACGGCGCGAAACGCCGACAGCTCGGCGCGAAAGCCGGTCGTCGACGTGTTGGCGAGATTGTTCGCGAGCGTGTCCTGGCGCTGCATGGTCGCTTTCGCGCCCGACATCGCGAGGTAGATGAGGCGGTCCATCGGCGTTTCGCTACGCGTTCATCCGCTCAGCGCAGGTTGACGATCGTCTGCAGGATCTGGTCCTCGGTCTTGATCGTCTGCGCATTCGCCTGGTAGACGCGCTGGGCGGTGATCATGTTGACGAGCTCGGCGGTCAGGTCGACGTTGGAATCCTCGACCGCACCCGATTGCAGGACGCCGAAGTTCGCCGCGCCGGCGACGCCGACGAGCGGCGCGCCCGAGGCAGCGCTGGGCGCCCAGCCGTTGCCGCCGAGCGGCACCAGGCCTTGCGGATTGCGAAAGCTCGCCAGCTCGATCTGCCCTGCGGCCTTGGTCTGGCCGTTCGAATAGGTCGCGTTGATGATGCCGTCGTCGCCGATCTCGGCGCCGACCAGCTGGCCCGCAGCGTAGCCGTCCTGGGTCAGGCTCGTGACGCCGAACGCCGAGCCGTATTCGGTCGTCTTCGACACGTCGAGCGCGATGCCGGTGATGGGCACGGTGAGCGCGCCGACCGCGTTGGCGACCGACGGAATGTCGATCGACACCGTGCCGACCGGCGCCGTCGGCGCCCCGCCGCCCGGCGGGAAGGTGATCGTCGTCGAGGCCGCAGGATTGCCGCCCGCCGTCGTGATCGGCGTGCCGTTGGCGGCAACGTAGACGTTCCAGGTGTCGGCGGCCGCCTTCTGAAAGTAGTACGTCAGCGTCACGTTCGCGCCCTTGGCGTCGTAGACGGTCTGCGAGGTCGCGTTGTTGTAGGTGCTCGGGTCGGCGAAGTCGATCGGCGCCCCCGCGGCGGGCAGCGTCACCGCGGCCCGCGCGTCGAGGTTCATCTCCGTGCCGATCTTCGTCGTCACCGCCGGCGCGATGCCACCGGTCGGCATCTGCAGAGGGCCGGCGGCGCCGGCAATGATGGCCCCCGTGGCGTCTGCCGGATAGCCCATCAGCTGCTGCTGCTGGTTGTTGACGATGAAGCCGTTGTTGTCGAGCTTGAACTGGCCGTTGCGCGTGTAGCTGACGGTGCCCGCCTGGCTGACCTCGAAGAAGCCGTTGCCGTTGATCGCGACGTCGAGCGGGTTGTCGGTGGTCGTGATCGTGCCCTGCGAGAACTGCTGCGCGACCGCCGCCACGCCGACGCCGATGCCGACCGCGTTGCTGCCGCCGAGCGCATTGGCATAGACGTCGGCGAACTCGGCGCGCGCCGCCTTCGCGCCCACCGTGTTGGCGTTCGCGATGTTGTTGCCGATCACGTCGAGGCTCTTGCTCGATGCGTTGAGCCCGGAAAGACCTTGCTGGAAGCCCATGGTGTGTGCTCTTTCTGTGAACGCGACCGATGTGGCCGCGAAGGGAACTAGTTGAACGCCTTGATCGCGCTGTACGGCACCGTGCCCGAGCTTTCGAGCTCGAGGTCGAGCGTCGTCCCGCTGGTGCTGATCGCATCGACCCGGTCGCGCATCAGCGGAGTGACGGTGGTCGCGACCCCGCCCGCGGTGGCGCTGACGCGAAACGTGAGCCCGCTCGAGCTCGTCGCCGTTCCTGCCGGCCAGTCAAAGCTGTGCACTCCGGCGCCTTCGGCGCCGAGGTTCAAGGTCTGCACCACCGCGCCGCTCGGGGCGAGGATCTCGACCTTCACCGCATCGGCCGGATTGGTCAGCTCGAAGCCGCCTTGGCCGACGCCGGTGGTGTCGTCGATGCTGAGCTTGTTGCCGGCGACGATCACGTCGTGGCCGACGAGCGACGCTCCCTGCATCGCTTGCAGCTGCATGAATTGCGCTGACAGGCCCTGCACCGTCGTGTTCAGCTGGTCGATCCCGGTCACGGTGTTGATCTGCGCCATCTGGCTCGTGACCTGCGCGTTGTCCATCGGGTTGAGCGGATCCTGGTTCTGCATCTGCGCGACCAGCAGCTTCAGGAACCGGTCCGAGGTGACGGTCGCGTCGCTCGCGCTCGCGGCGGCGGGAGTCGACGTGACGCTGACGTCGCTCGTCGTCGTGGGCAGGGTGGTGACGGCCCTGTCGTTCTCCGTGGCGGGCTGGGAATGCGCGCT
>DATAYY010000166.1:0-71763 GCA_036272325.1 Caldimonas sp.
CGCGGCGCTGGCGCAATGGCTCGGCTCCGCCGCGGTCGCCGCCGCCGACCTGCGGATCGTTCTCAGCTTCGACCGCTCGGCGCTCGACCCCGAGCGCGCGCTCGCGGCGCGCGGCGCGAGCGTCGCCGCCGCGCGGCCGCGGATCGTCGTCCTGAGCGGCCCCGAAGGTGGCCTTGCGCCGGCGGAGGAAGACACCGCAATCGAGCACGGGTTCGTCCGTGTCGGCCTCGGCCCGCGCGTGCTTCGCGCCGACACCGCGCCACTCGCCTGGCTCGCCTGGCTCGGTCTTCGCGCCGTCGGCGGTGGCGATCGGCGATGAACCGCGCCTTGCTGCTGCTGACGCTCTGCCAGGGGTTCTTCCTCACCAACAATGTCGCCTTCATCGCCATCAACGGCCTGGTCGGGCTCGCGCTCGCGCCGGGGGCCTGGCTGGCGACGCTGCCGGTCACCGCGTATGTCGCCGGCGGCGCGCTTTTCGCCGGTCTCGTCGCCCGTCATCAGCGCGCGTGGGGACGGCGGCGCGCGTTCCAGGTCGGCCTTTGCGTCGCGATCGGCTCGACTGCGCTCTGCGCGTGGTCGGCGCTGCATCACCAGTTCTGGTCGCTCGTCGCCGGCACGACGCTGGCTGGCTACTACAACGCCAACGCCGGCCTCTACCGCTTCGCCGCGACCGAGATCGTCGCGCCCGAGTTCAAGGAGCGCGCGATCTCGTGGGTGCTCGCCGGCGGCATCCTCGGCGCCGTTGCGGGTCCGAACCTCGCCCGCGTCACGCGCAACCTGCTGACGACCGAGTTCGCCGGTGCCTACGCTGCGCTCGCGCTGGTTGCGCTCTGCTCGCTGGCGACGATCTCGTGGATTCGCTTCCCGCCACTGCCCGCGCGCACCGCCGCAGCACCGGGCCGGCCTCTGTCCGAGCTCGTCGCGCAGCCGGTCTTCATCGTTGCCGTCGTCGGCTGTGCGTTCGGCTACGGCGTGATGAACCTGCTGATGGCGGCGACGCCGATCGCGATGGCGATGTACTCGCACCCGTTCGCCAACACCGCGCTCGTTCTCGAGTGGCACGTGCTCGGCATGTTCGTGCCGAGTTTTTTCACCGGCAGCCTCGTCAAGCGCTTCGGCGCGTTGCCGATCATGGCGATCGGCGTCGTCCTCGACGCGGTCTGCATCGCCGTCGCGCTCTCGGGGGTCGATCTCGAGCACTTCCTGGTCGCGCTGCTGACGCTCGGTGTCGGCTGGAACTTCCTCTTCATCGGCGGCACCGCGCTCGTGACCACCGCCTATCGTCCCGAGGAAAAGACGACCGCGCAGGCGGCGATGGACACGACGATCTTCGCGACCATGACCGTCACGTCGTTCAGCTCGGGCGCGCTCGTGACGACGCAGGGCTGGACCTGGATCAACATCGGCTCGATCGTGCCGGTACTGCTTACCGCGGCGGCGCTGCTGTGGTTCGTCGCCCGCCGAAGGAGCGAGATCAGGGCGGCTTCCTAGGCACTCGCGCCGAGCCGGCAACGAGATCGAAGCGGAACAGGCGGCACTCGATCGGGCCGTTCCACATCGGCACGCGGCGCGACTCCTTCAGCCGCATCGCACTCGGCAGGCGCGGGTCGGGGCTGAGGATCCACGCGGTCCAGCCGCCAGGGTGCGCGGTGTAGGCGTGCTTCCAGTGGGCGGCCAGCCGGGTGAAGAAGTCGCTCGGCGCGTCGCGATCGCTCGACGGCGCGGAGCGCCGCTCCGGCGCCGCCTTGCCGGCGACGTCGATCCGCTCGCCGTACGGCGGGTTGACCATCAAGGTGCCTGGCAGATCGGGCGGCCGCAATTCGGGCGCCGGCCGCTCGAGCGCGTCGCCGCCGTGGAAGACGATCGCGTCGGCGACGCCTGCCCGCGCGGCGTTGCGGCGCGCGAAGTCGACCATGCGAAACGAGATGTCGCTGGCGAAGATCGGAACCGAGGCGACCTGGACGCGCTCGGCTGCTTTCGACTTCAGGCGTTGCCAGTCGGCGCGGCGTTCGGCACCGGCGAAGGGGAGCAGACGTTCGAACGCGAATCGGCGCAGTCTTCCCGGCGCGAGCCCCATCGCGATCTGCGCCGCCTCGATCGCGATCGTTCCCGAGCCGCAGCACGGGTCGTGCAACGCGCCGCCGTTCTCGGGCGTGCCGCGCCAGCCGGCGGCGGCGAGCATCGCGGCGGCGAGCGTCTCCTTGAGCGGCGCGTCGCCCTGGTCTTCGCGCCAGCCGCGCTTGAAGAGCGACTCGCCCGAGCTGTCGACGTAGACGGCGGCGCGCTCGGCGCCGGCGTGCAGGACGATGCGCAGGTCGGGCCGGACGGTGTCGACGTCGGGCCGCACGCCGTGCTCGTCGCGCATCCGGTCGCAGATCGCGTCCTTGATCCGCAGGGCGGCGAAGTTGAGGCTCTTGAGCGGGCTGCGCTGCGAGGTGCTGTCGACGCGCAGGGTATGGCGCGGCGTGATCCAGTCCGACCAGGCGATGCCGCGCGCGAGCTCGTAGAGGTCGCTCTCGTCGCGGTACGGCCCTTCGGCGACCTCGATCAGGACCCGCTGCGCGAGCCGGCTCTCGAGGTTGAGCACCATCACCTCGTGCGGGTCGCCGGCGAGCGCAACGCCGCCGCGCGCAGCACGCCCGCCCGCGTTCGGCAGCAGCGCGCGCACCTCGGCCTCGAGCAGCGCCTCGACGCCGGCGGCGCAGGGGAGGAACAAGGGCAGCGGCATCGGTGGCGACAGGAGCAAGGTTGGCGTGGCAGACGGGCGGGCGGCCAGACGGTCAACAGCGGCGCCAAGGACGACGTTGCGTCGTCACCGGCAGCGCCGCTCGGAGGCAGGTCTCATTGCAGGCTCGATGATGAGGCTCGCGATCGCGTCGATTGCATTCGCCGCGGCGATTGTCAACCCGGCGATCGACGCCGCGGCGTACCTGCGCGTCGCCGACGAGGCGGTCGACCATCGTGCGCGGCATCGGCTCTCGGAGGCCGACTTCATCCGCCTCAGCCGCGGGCCCGGAACGGTCGTCCTCGACGCTCGCAGCCAGGCGAAACGACGAGCTCCGTGTCGAGGGGGCGATCCATCTCGGCTTTCCGGACACCGCGGTCGACTCGCTCGCGCCGCCCCTGCCCGACAAGGACGTCCGCATCCTGATCTACTGCAACAACAACTCCCGCGGCGACCCGTCTGCGTTGCCGTCGAAGCTACCGAGCGCGTCGCTCAACCTGCCGACTTACATCGCGCTCTATGACGACGGCTACCGCACTGTCTGGGAGCTCGGGCCGCTGATCGACATCGAGACGGCGGCGATCGCGTTCGCCCGCTCGACCTCGCCGAGGCCCTGAGCGATCGCATCGCCGGCGTGCCGCGTGGGCCTCGCCGCCGCCGCGCTACATCGCCTTTCGCAGCTGCGTCGGCGCGATCTTCAGCGCTTCGCGGTACTTGGCGACCGTGCGTCGCGCGACGTGGATGCCCTGCTCGTCGAGTATCTGCGAGATCTGGCTGTCCGAGAGCGGCTTGGCCGGGTCTTCGGCGGCGACGATCTGGCGGATCAGCGCCCGCACCGCGGTGCTCGACGCGGCGCCGCCGGCATCGGTGCCGAGCGACGAGCCGAAGAAGTACTTGAGCTCGAAGGTGCCGAATGGCGTCGCCATGTACTTGGCGGTCGTGACGCGCGAGATCGTCGATTCGTGCAGGCCGAGCTCGTCGGCGATCTCGCGCAGGACGAGCGGCTTCATTGCGATCGCGCCGTGGGTGAAGAAGCTCTTCTGCCGTTCGACGATCGCCTGCGAAACGCGCTGGATGGTGTCGAAGCGCTGCAGGATGTTCTTCACGAACCAGCGCGCTTCCTGCAGGCGCGAGTTGAGGGCCGGTCCGGCGCCGTTGAGGGCCGAGGCGCCGCGATGCTGGCGGATCGCGCTCGCGTAGAGATCGTTGATGCGCAGCTTCGGCATCACGTCGGGGTTGAGCTGGACCTTCCAGCTCCGCCCCGAGCGCTGCACGATGACGTCGGGGACGACGATGTTTGCTTCGGCGCGTGCGAACGGCCGCGCCGGCTTCGGCTCGAGCGCGACGATCAACGCCTGCGCCTCGCGCAGCAGCACCTCGTCGGCGCCGGTCACGGCCATCAGCTTCTTCAAGTCGCGCCTCGCCAGCAGCGCCAGGTGACCCTTGCAGACGATGATCGCGATCGCTTGCGCCTCCGAGCGCTCGCGGCTGCGCAGTTGCAGCGTCAGGCATTCGGCGAGGTCGCGGGCGCCGATTCCGGTCGGCTCCATGCTCTGCAGGTAGCGCAGCGCGCAGCGCAGGTGGGCGAGCAGCGGCGCGATCGGTTCGGCATCGTCGTCATCGACGAGGCCGATGTCGGCGACGAGGCCGCCCTCGATCAGGCGCGCGGCAATGTCCTCGAGCGGGTCGGCGAGATAGCCATCGTCGTCGAGCGAGTCGATCAGGACGAGCACCGCGGCCGCGTCGGCAGGCGCGAGCCGCATGCCGGCGAGCTGGCTGCGCAGATGATCCTGCAGCGTCTGGGCGACGGTGTCGCGGTCGCCGTCGTCGCCGTCGCCGAAGTCGTTGTTCGTCCGCGTCGATCCCGGCGTCTCGCGGATGCCGTCGAAGTCCTCGTGCTCGGTGCCGTTTTCCCAGTCGTCGCGGTCGGCGGCGCCGAATTCGGCAGCGCCGTCGATCGCAGTCGGCTCGCCGGCGTCGGGGCCGTCACCGCCCGGCTCCGCGGCGCGCTCGGCCTCGCGCTCGCCGGCGCGCTCGGCGGTCGACAGCGGCTCGCCCAGGGGCTCGAACGCAGGCGCCGGCTCTTCCTCGACCTCGAGGAAGGGGTTCTGCTCGAGCATCTGCTCGACCTCCTGGTGCAGCTCGAGGGTCGACAGCTGGAGCAGCCGGATCGACTGCTGCAGCTGCGGCGTCAGCGCGAGATGCTGCGACAGGCGGATTTGAAGCGTCTGCTTCATGCCTACATCCGGAAGTGCTCGCCGAGGTAGACCTTGCGGACGTCGGCGTTGGCGACGATTTCCGTGGGCGTTCCTTCGGCGAGGACGCGGCCTTCGCTGATGATGTAGGCGCGATCGCAGATACCGAGCGTCTCGCGCACGTTGTGGTCGGTGATGAGCACGCCGATGCCGCGCTCCTTCAGGAAGCCGATGATTCGCTGGATCTCGATCACCGCGATCGGGTCGATGCCTGCGAACGGCTCGTCGAGAAGGATGAAGCGCGGCTGCGTCGCCAGGGCGCGCGCGATCTCGACCCGACGCCGCTCGCCGCCCGAAAGCGCGGGCGCCGGCGAGGCGCGCAGCTTCGCGATCGAGAGGTCGCGCAGCAGCCGCTCGAGCCTGTCGTCGATCGCGGCCTTGCCGAGCGGCTTGCCGTCGCCGCCCAGCTGAAGCTCGAGGACGGCGCGAACGTTCTCCTCGACGTTGAGCTTGCGAAAGATCGAGGGCTCCTGCGGCAGGTACGAGAGTCCCAGGCGCGAGCGCTGGTGAATCGGCATGCGATCGACGCGCCGGCCCTCGATCGTGATCGCGCCGCCGTCGGGCCGGATCAGGCCGACGATCATGTAGAAGCTCGTCGTCTTGCCGGCTCCGTTCGGCCCGAGCAGGCCAACGACCTCGCCGCTGCGCACGCTGAGGCGGACGCCATCGACGACCGTGCGCGAGCCGTACGACTTGCGCAGGCCATGCGCCTCGAGCCGGTGCCGGCTCTCGTCTGCGGTCGCGGCGACGTTCACTTCGGCGTCCCGAGCGACGGCGCGGTGCGCAGCTGCGCCGGTGCGCTCGCCGCGTCGCTCGCGGCGCGCGCGGCTTCGGCCGCGGCGGCGGTGCCTTCCTTCGGGGTCAGCACCGCGCGCACCCGGCCGCCCGGGTTGGCGGCGGTCGGCGTCGCGCCGCCGGTGACGCTGAACACCTCTGTCGTGCTGTCGTAGGTGACCAGGTTGCCCGAGATCTCGTCGCTCGTTTCGCCGCCGCGCAGGCGTCGCACCGAGGCGTTGTTGACGAAGCGGATGACGTCGGACTTGCCGTCGTACTCGAGCCGCTCGGCGTCGCCCTCGATGTATTCATCGGGGGCGTCGCGCTTCTGGCGAAACGTCGCATGCTGGGTCGGCGAGCCGAACGCGACCGCGGTGTGGTAGCCGTCCGGCAGCTCGCGGACCTCGATCCGCGCGGCCCGGATCGTCATCGTTCCCTTGGTGACGACGACATTGCCGTTGAAGATGACGTATTGGTGGAGGAGGTCGATCTTGCCCGGCAGGTCGGCCTCGACATTGAGCGGCTTGAACCGGTCGGCCTTCTCGGCCCGGGATGCCGGTGCGCCCGCCACAAGGGCGACGGCGATGGCTGCGACGAAGCGCAGGCGAAACGAGGAAGCGGGTCGGTCGATGGCCACGGAGAGCGCGCAGTTCCGCATAGCGGCATGAATCTTGCAGGCCATTCTATGCCAGCCATCCTGCCGGGCCGGCAGGTTCGCGCCGTGAATTCCTCGCGTCGCGAGCCCCGGCAGAGGCGGCTTCGGCTCGTCGGCGCCGCGGTCAGCCGCGGTTGCCTTGCCTCACCTTGGCGATCAGGGCATCGACGACGACGAGCATGCGGTCGTTCGAGCCAGCGCCGCCGCCGGCGTTGGCGAGCGTGCCGTTGGTGTAGTAGCGGCCCTGGACGCCCATCGCCGGAACCGCATCGATCTTGTACGCCGCAGCGGTCTGGCGCGCTTGCATCGACTTCGCCTGTACGCCGAACGAGTTGTAGGCAGCGATGAACTTGAGCGGGTCGATGCCGTTCTTGAGCGCGAACGCCGACAGGTCCTCCGGCGTGCGCAACCGGATGTGCTCGCTGTGGATCGCGTAGAAGACCTTGCGGTGCAACGTCGGCAGGACGCCGAGCGCCTCGAGCGTGTAGTAGAGGTGCTGCTGGATGGTGAACGGCTCCTCGCGAAACCAGACCGGGATGCGCCGGAACGCGACGTCGTCGGGCTGGCGCTTGGCCCAGGCGTCGAGCGCCGGCTCGAACGCATTGCAGTGCGGGCACTCGTACCAGAAGAACTCGATCACCTCGATCTTGCCCGGCGCGCCGGCGGCCACGGGCTGGGCGAGGCGGACGTAGTGAACGCCTTCGACCGGCGCGGTCTGGGCGCTGGCGGTCCCGGCGAGCAGGCTTGCCAGCCCGGCGCCGAGAAGGCCGCCGGAAAAATCGCGTCGGGTGATGGGCATCGCGGCAGTAGCGTAGCGCCGGTGGCGGCGACCAGGCGGGCGAAGGTCGTTGCGAATGTCTCGCCGCCTACTTCTGGACCGCGACCAGCGCCGCGTCCACCCCGGAATCGCCAAGGCGTCCCTTGGTGACCTCGGCGTCCTCGCGGCGTTCGAACGGGCCGACGCGGACGCGATAGACCATCTTGCCGGCCTGCTCGCGCTCGGTCAGCCGGCTCTCGATCCCGAGCATCGCGAGGCGGGCCCGCTGTTGTTCGGCGTCCTCGTTACGAGAGTAAGCACCAGCTTGAACGTAGTACGTGAAGGCACCGGCTGCCAATCCCGACGCCGACGCTGCGCGGCCGGCGGGAGCCAGGGCCATCGCGGCGCTCGCGGCCGCTCGCGCTGTCCTCGGCGGTGACGCCGGGGCGGCGGGCGCTGCCGCTTCGACCGCTGGCGGTACCGCGCCCGGCGGCTCGTTGCCGCCGCCGACGACACCCGACGCCGACGTCCCCGGCGCCGGGTTGTGGCCGGCGAGCGCACTGTTCGGATCCCAGTTGCGATTGCGCTCGGCCTCGGCGGCGTCCTGCGTCGGCGACCGAGCGGGCACCTTGTTGACGAACGGAATCGGCGCCTTGGTGACGTAGAGCGCGACGCCGAGCGCGGCTGCGAGGCCCACCAGCAGGCCGATGACGAAGCCGATCAGAAAGCCTCCGCGCTGGAGGGATCGCGAGCCGAGTTCCTTCATGCCGTCTCTGTCTCTCGTTGCATGCGTTCGGGCGCGGAAACGCCGAGCACGGCGAGACCGTTGCGCAGGATCTGCCGCGTCGCCGCGAGCAGCGCGAGGCGCGCCCGCGCCAGCACCGCATCGTCGACCAGGAAACGCTCCGCCGCGTAGTAGCTGTGAAAGGTCGCCGCCAACTCGCGCAGGTAGAACGTGACCTCGTGCGGCGCCAGGCCTGCCGCTGCGGCAGCGAGCATCGTCGGGTACTCGGCGAGCTTGCGCAGGAGCGCCGTCTCGCTTGGCGCCGCGAGTCGCGCGAGATCGGCGTCGCCGAGTGCCGCCGCGTCGCCGCCCTGGGCGCGATACTGCTCCAGCACCGAGCAGATCCGCGCGTGCGCGTACTGGACGTAGAAGACCGGGTTCTCGTCGTTCTGCTTGAGCGCGAGGTCGACGTCGAAGGTGAACTCGGTGTCGGCCTTCCTGCCCAGCATGAAGAAGCGGACCGCGTCGCGGCTCGTCCAGTCGATCAGGTCGCGCAGGGTCACGTATGCGCCGGCGCGCTTGGAGATCTTCACCTCCTGGCCGCCACGTTCGACACGCACCATCGTGTTGAGCACGTAGTCCGGATAGCGCGCCGGCACGCCGGCACCCGCCGCCTGCAGGCCGGCGCGAACGCGCGCAATGGTGCCGTGGTGGTCGGTGCCCTGGATGTTGATCGCCTTGGTGAAACCGCGCTCGAACTTGGCGAGGTGGTAGGCGACGTCGGGCACGAAGTAGGTGTAGCTGCCGTCGGACTTGCGCATCACGCGGTCCTTGTCGTCGCCATACTCGGTCGTGCGCAGCCAGAGCGCGCCGCCCTCTTCGTAAGTCTTGCCGGCGGCGACGAGCCGCTCGACCGTCGCCTCGACGCGACCGCTCGCGTACAGGCTCGACTCGAGATAGTAGTTGTCGAAGCGGACGCCGAATGCCTGCAGGTCGAGGTCCTGCTCGTGGCGCAGGTAGGCGACCGCGAACTGGCGGATGCCGTCGAGGTCGTCGCGCCGGCCGGAGGCGGCGAAGCTGCGGTCGTCGGCGCGGACGGTCTTGCCGGCAGCGAAGTCGGCGGCGATGTCGGCGACATAGTCACCGTTGTATGCAGACTCGGGCCAGCCGGGGTCGCCCGGGGTCAGGCCATCGAGACGCGCCTTGACCGAGACCGCGAGCGTCGCGATCTGCACCCCGGCGTCGTTGTAATAGAACTCGCGGACGACGCGCCGGCCCTGCGTCTCGAGCAGGTTGCAGATCGCGTCGCCGAGCGCTGCCTGGCGCGCATGGCCGACGTGCAGCGGCCCGGTCGGATTCGCCGACACGAACTCGACGATCACCGGATCACCGCTCGCGCTGCGGGTGCCGAACGCCGCGCCGCCGGCGAGCACCTCGGCGACGAGCCGCTGCCGAGCAGCCGCTCGCAGATGGAGGTTGATGAATCCCGGGCCCGCGACCTCGATCGACTCGACCCAGCGCTCGACCGCGCTCTTCGCGCGCAGGGCGGCGATCAGCTCGGCCGCGACCTCGCGCGGATTTCGCCGTTGCGTCCTGGCGAGCGGCATCGCCGCGGTGACGGCGAGGTCGCCATGGTCGGCCTGGCGCGGGGTCTCGAACGCTGCGGTCAAGGGATGGCCCGGGCTGACTTCGGCGATCGCCGCACGCAGCGCGTCGAGCAGTTCTTCACGGGCCACCATCATCGACTCGATTCTACGAGGGGGCCTCGGACGATCGTCGCGCGTAACCGGAAGTCACTCGCAAGCGTGAATAAGGCAATGTCCGCGCCGTCGTCGGCGTGCCACGCGAGACGCGCGAATGCAAGAATGCCGCCGCCACACACCGCCACGATGTCCGTCGCAGCGCCCGCCGTCGTCCACGCCGAAGCATCGGCCGGGGCCGCGGCACTGCCGGCCCAGATCGGCAAGTACCGCGTCCTCGGCCGTCTCGGCGACGGCGCGACGAGCGAAGTCTTCCTCGGCTACGACGACTTCCAGCGCCGGAACGTCGCCATCAAGCGAGTCCGCGCGCCGACCGGAGGCGATCCGGCCGACGGCCACTATTCGGAGCGCTTCTTCGCCGCCGAGGCGGCGCTCGTCGGCAGGCTGCAGCACCCCAACGTCGTCCAGATCTTCGACGCGGTGCCCGACCCGGTCGCGCCGTACCTGGTGATGGAGTACGTCGCCGGCAGCACGCTCAGGCCGTATTGCCGCGCCGACCAGCTACTCTCGCTCGAGCTGATCGTCGAGATCGGCTTCAAGTGCGCGATGGCGCTCGGCTATGTCTACCGCCAGGGCCTGATCCATCGCGACGTCAAGCCCGCCAATCTGCTCACCGTCCTCACCAACGGGATCATCACCGACGTCAAGATCACCGACTTCGGCAGCGTGCTGAACCTCGGCTCCGACGTCACGCAGATCCACCGTGTCGGTTCGCTCGCCTACATGTCGCCCGAGCAGCTCGACGGCGGCACCATCGATTGCCGCGCCGACATCTACTCGCTCGGCGCCGTGCTCTACCACCTCATCGCCGGCCGGCCGCTGTTCGACGCGCAGACGCAGTCGGCGATGATGCATCAGATCTACAACGTCAAGCCGGCGGCGCTCGCGGGCGCGCGCGCCGGCGTCACGCAAGGCCTCGACGACGTCATCCAGAAGGCGCTCGCCAAGCAGCCGGGCGGGCGCTACAACGACTGGGACGAGTTCGCGCAGGCGATCTCGGCGCTGGTCACGACGCAGCAGGTGCCGCGCGGCCAGTTCCAGGGTGTGCTCGACTCCGAGCGCTTCACCCTGCTGCGCACGCTCGAGTTCTTCGCCAACTTCGGCGACGTCGAGCTCTGGGAAGTCGTGCACCGTGCGAAGTGGCAGCGCTTCCACTTCGGCCACGCGCTCTACCGCAAGGGCGAAGAGGGCAACAGCTTTCACATCATCGCGCAGGGCGAGGTCGAGGTCTTCCGCGACGGCAAGAAGGTCGCCCAGCTCGGCGCCGGTACATCGGTCGGCGAGATGGCGTACCTCGCGCCGAGCGCGGAGCTGAAGAGGCACAGCACCGACGTGATCGTCACCGAGCCGGCGACGACGATCTCGTTCACGCCCGACACGCTGCTGCAACTGAGCCCGAACACGCGCCACCTGTTCCACGACTCCTTCATCAAGGTGCTCGTGCGCCGGCTGCACACGGCGCACGAAGCGCTCGCGCATCCGCGCCGCATCTTCTAGTGGCGCGCCCCGACGCGGCACGGTCCTTGCCGTGCTGCCGGTCGGCCAGCCTTGTCGCGTCGCCGCCACCTGTGGTCCAATCCCGCCGGCTGCCGCGCGCTGGTGCGGCTTCGAGCATCAACTCCGGAGACTTTTCATGAAGCAACTGATCACGCTGTCTGCGGCGCTGGCACTGGCGCTCTCGACCTCGGCGTTCGCCGCCTCGCACAAGGAAGCTCCGGCGATGGCGTCGGGCGCGAGTGCGCCGATGGCCGCGCCGGCGGCCGCGCCGATGGCTGCGGGCGGCAGCTGCGCGACCATGGCCGCGGACAAGAAGCTCGCCGGTGCGGCCAAGACCAGCTTCATGAAGAAGTGCGAGGGCGACGCGACCGCTTCCTGCGACGCCAAGGCGGCCGAGAAGAAGCTCGCCGGCGCCGCCAAGACGAGCTTCACCAAGAAATGCGTCGCCGACGCCCAGGCCGCCAAGTAGATCGTTCGCCGGGCACGGGCGGCGACGCCGCGCCCGGCATGACCTAACCGGCCGAGCGCGGTCCGGCGCTTGGCATAAATTAGCGCCATGGAAGCCACGCCGGTCCCGGTGCTGCGCGCCGTGCTCTTCGATGCATACGGCACGCTGTTCGACGTCTACAGCATCGGCGCCGCCGCCGAGCGGATCTTTCCCGGCCATGGCGAGCGCCTCGCCGTTCTCTGGCGCGACAAGCAGATCGAGTACACGCGGCTGACATCGATGAGCGGCCAGCCGCGCAGCTTTCGCGACTGCACGCGCGCCGGCTTGCGCTACGCCACGCGCCGCTTCGGCCTGCCGCTCGACGACACCGCCGAGCGCGAGCTGATGGGCGGCTACGAGCGGCTCGCCCTCTTCCCCGAAAACCGCGCCGTGCTGGTCGAGTTGCAGAAGCGCGGCGTTCGCGCCGGCATCCTCAGCAACGGCGACCCCGACATGCTCGATGCCGTCGTCCGCCACGCCGATCTCGCGGGGCTCGTCGATCCGGTGCTGAGCGTCGAGGGCACCGGCCGCTTCAAGACCGACCCGGCGACCTACGCCGTCGGCACCCATGCGCTCGGGCTCGCCGCCGCCGATGTGCTGTTCGTCTCGAGCAATTGCTGGGACGCGATCGGCGCCACCTGGTTCGGCTACACGACGTTGTGGATCAACCGCTTCGGCCTGCCGCTCGACGAGCTCGGCGCGCGGCCGACGCGCACCGGCACCAAGCTCACCGACGTGCTCGATTTCTTCGCTTCCGAGAGATTCGCTCCATGACGACGACGCTCGACCTTCCTGCCGGCGTGCAGATCAACGCTCCCGTGCTGCCGGGCTTCGAGACCATCCTCACGCGGCCAGCGCTCGAGCTCGTCGCCCTCCTCCATCGCGCCTTCGATCCGCGCCGCCAGCAGCTGCTCGCCCTGCGGGGCGATCGCGCGCAGCGGCTCGACGCCGGCGAGCGCCCGGACTTCCTTGCCGAGACGGCCGACATCCGCGCCCGCGACTGGAAGATCGCACCGGTGCCGGCGGCACTGCAATGCCGCCGCGTCGAGATCACCGGTCCGGTCGATGCCAAGATGGTCATCAACGCCTTCAATTCGGGCGCCGACTCGTACATGACCGACTTCGAGGACTCGAACTCGCCGCTCTGGACGAACCAGATCCAGGGCCAGATCAACATCATGCAGGCGATCCGGCGCACGCTCTCCTTCGAGCAGGAGACGGCCGCGGGCACGAAGGCCTACAAGCTGAACGAGAAGATCGCGACGCTGCAAGTGCGCCCGCGAGGCTGGCACCTCGACGAGAAGCACGTCACGGTCGATGGCAGAAGAGTCCACGGCGGCATCTTCGACTTCGCGCTCTTCATGGTCCACAACGCCACCGAGCTGCTCGCGCGCGGCGCCGGACCGTACTTCTACCTGCCGAAAGTCGAGAGCCATCTCGAGGCGAGGCTCTGGAACGACATCTTCGTGACGACGCAGAACCACCTCGGCATCCCGCAAGGGACGATCAAGGCGACGGTGCTGATCGAGACGATCCTCGCCGCGTTCGAGATGGACGAGATCCTCTGGGAGCTGCGCGATCACTCGGCCGGCCTCAACGCCGGGCGCTGGGACTACATCTTCAGCTGCATCAAGAAGTTCAAGCTCGACCGGAGCTTCTGCCTCGCCGACCGGGCGAAAGTGACGATGACGGCGCCGTTCATGCGCGCCTACGCATTGCTGCTGCTGAAGATCTGCCACCGGCGCGGCGCGCCGGCGATCGGCGGCATGAGCGCGCTGATCCCGATCAAGAACGATCCGGTGAAGAACGAGTTGGCGATGGCGGGAATCATCTCGGACAAACGGCGCGATGCGGAAGACGGCTACGACGGCGGCTGGGTCGCGCACCCGGGGCTGGTCGAGCCGGCGATGAAGGAGTTCGTCGCCGTTCTCGGCGACCGCGCCAACCAGTTCGGCAAGCAGAAGCCCGAGGTCGACGTCAAGGCGGCCGACCTGCTCGACTTCAGGCCCGAGAAGCCGATCACCGAGGAGGGCCTCAGGATGAACATCAACGTCGGCATCCACTACCTCGGTGCCTGGCTCGCGGGCAACGGCTGCGTGCCGATCCACAACCTGATGGAAGATGCCGCGACCGCCGAGATCAGCCGCTCGCAGGTCTGGCAATGGATCCGTTCGCCGAAGGGCGTTCTCGACGACGGCCGCAAGGTCACCGCGGAACTCGTCCGCCGGCTCGTTCCCGAAGAGCTCGCCAAGATCAAGGCGGGCGGCTTCGCCGGCAAGTTCGACCGCGCCGCGGAGATCTTCACCCGGATGAGCACGCAGGAAGACTTCGCCGAATTCCTGACGCTGCCGCTCTACGAAGAGCTCTGATCCGCGCGGCTCGTCCCCCGCTTTTGGCAGTGCGTCGCGAGGACCGCGGCCGTGCGCCAGTACCGCCGTAGAGTGATGCCCCGTCACCACGTGCCGGCACGGCCGTGGCCGGGAACAGACCGAAGGACTCCGATGAAGCGTCTTCTTCTCGTGCTCGCGTGCTCCGCTGCGCTCCTCGCCGGCTGTGCCGCGATCCGGCCCGTGCATTCAGGAATCGACCTCGGCGGCGGCGATCCGACGGTGCGACCACAGGACGACCTGTACGCCCGCGTCAATGGCAAGTGGGTGAGGACGACCGAGATTCCGGCCGACAAGTCCTACATCGGGTCATGGGTCTCGATCGAGGACGCCGTACAGGAGCAGCTGCATGGCTTGCTCGAGGCTGCGGCGTCGCAGCGCGCCGACGCGGACGCACGCCGCATCGCCGACCTCTATGCGAGCTTCATGGACGAAGCCGCGGTCGAGCGGGCGGGGTTGGCGCCGCTCGCCGCCGAGCTGGCGGCGATCGACGCGATCGCGTCGCCGGCCGAGCTCGGCCGCGCCATGGGGCGCCTCGAGCGGCTTGGCGTCGACATGCCGTTTCACGTCGGCATCGAGCAGGACGCGCGCGACGCGACGCGCTACGTGCCGGTTCTCGGCCAGGGCGGCCTCGGCCTGCCCGATCGCGACTACTACCTCGTCACGACCGACGCCAAGTTCGCGGCCGCACGCAGCAGCTACGCCGCCTACCTGACGAAGCTCCTGCAACTGGCGAACGCCGGCGACGACGCGGCCGCATCGGCCGCCGCGGTGATCGCCCTCGAGACGGCGCTCGCCCGCGGCCAGTGGACACGCGTCGACAACCGCGACCCGGTGAAGACCTACAACAAGGTCGAGACGTCGGCGCTCGCGACGCTCGCGCCGGGGTTCGACTGGGCCGGCTGGCTTTCCGCGATCGGGCTCGCCGGCAAATCAGGCGACGTGGTCGTCAACCAGCCGAGCTATCTCGGCGCGCTGTCGGCACAACTCGGCGCGACGCCACTGCCGGTGTGGAAGACGTACCTTCGCACGCGTTTGCTGAGTGTCTACGCGCCGTACCTCGGCAAGGAGTTCGTCGACGCGCGCTTCGCCTTCGTCGGTACTGCCCTGGCGGGGGTGACCCAGATCGAGCCGCGCTGGAAGCGCGGCGTCGTGCTCGTCGATCGCACGGTCGGCGAATCGCTGGGCAAGCGCTACGTCGCGGCCTATTTCCCGCCGCAATCGAAGGCACGGATGGAGCAACTGGTCGCAAATCTGCTCGCCACCTATCGCGAGAGCATCGACACGATCGACTGGATGGGCCCGGCGACCAAGAAGGAGGCGCAGGCCAAGCTGGCGACGTTCGCGCCGAAGATCGGCTATCCGAAGCGCTGGATCGACTACAGCACCCTCGACATAGAACCCGGAGACCTGGTCGGCAACGTCGAGCGGGCGGACGCCTTCGATTGGGCACGCGACGTCGGCAAGCTCGGCAAGCCCGTCGATCGCGACGAGTGGTTCATGACGCCGCAGACCGTGAATGCCTACTACAACGCGCTTCTCAATGAGATCGTCTTTCCGGCCGCGATCCTGCAGCCGCCGATGTTCGACCCGAGGGCCGACGACGCCGTCAACTACGGCGCGATCGGCGCAATCATCGGCCACGAGATCAGCCACGGCTTCGACGACGAGGGCAGCCAGTACGACGGCACCGGGAACCTGCGCGTCTGGTGGACCGACGAGGATCGCCAACGCTTCGAAGCGAAGACGAAGCTGCTCGTGCAGCAGTACTCGGCGCTCTCGCCGATCGCCGGCTACACGATCAACGGCGAGCTCACGCTCGGCGAGAACATCGCCGACAACTCCGGGCTCGAGATCGCCTACAAGGCGTACCAGCGATCGCTCGGCGGCAGGCCGGCGCCGGTGATCGACGGCATGACCGGCGACGAGCGTTTCTTCTACGGCTTCGCGCAGGCCTATCGCGCCAAGACGCGCGAGTCGATGCTGCTGACCTGGATCAAGTCCGACCCGCACTCGCCCGACGAGTTTCGCGTCATCGGCACGGTTCGCAATCACTCCGCGTTCTATTCGACGTTCGGTGTCAGGCCGGGCGACAAGATGTACCTGCCACCGGAGCGGCGCGTCTCGATCTGGTAGCCGGCGCACGGTCGCGGCGGCGACAATCGCCCGGGCCGTCCCCGGATCCTGCTGCTGCGCCGTGCCCTCGTCCGATCCGATCCACTCCCGCGCCGCGCTCGCCGAGCGCTACGGCCCCGGCTATCGCTGGCGCGTGCTGGTGACGGTGATGATCGGCACCGTCGCGTCGATCATGGCGTCGACGATCATCAACGTCGCCGTGCCCGACATGGCCAGAGTCTTCGGCCTCGGCCAGGATCGCGCGCAGTGGCTGTCGGCCGGCTTCATGGGCGCGATGACGCTCTCGATGCTGACGACGCCGTGGCTGCTCTCGCGCTACGGCTACCGCCACACCTACACCGGCGCGGTGGTGCTGCTGATGGCAGGCGGCATCGTCGGCGGCCTCAGCCGCTGGTTCGATCTCGTTCTCGCGATGCGCGTCGCCGAAGGGCTCGCCGCCGGCATCCTGCAGCCGATTCCGGCGATCGTCATCCTGCACGCGTTCGGCGCCGGCGAGCGCGGCAAGGCGATGGGCATCTTCGGCTTCGGCGTCGTCCTCGCGCCCGCGGTCGGACCAAGCGTCGGCGGCATCCTCGTCGAGTGGTTCGGTTGGCGCTCGATCTTCTTCGTCGTCACGCCGTTCTGCATCGTCGCGATCGCGATGGCGCAGCGCTATCTGCCGATCGGCGCTCCCGGCGGCGCGCCGGTCAGCCGTTCCGGCGGCCGCCTCGATGTCGTCGGCCTCGGCCTGATCGCGGTCGCCGTCCTCGCGCTTCTCAACGGCATGGTCCACCTGCACGGCGGGACGTTCGACCTCGCCCTTGCACTGCTTGCCTGCAGCATCGTCGCGACGATCGGCTTCGTCTACCACCAGCGCCGCGGCGCCCGACCGCTGATGGCGCTCGGCCTGTTCGGCCACCGCGTCTTCGCGATGGGCGGCACGGTCGCGTTCATCTACGGCATGGCACTGTTCGGGTCGACCTACCTCGTCCCCGTCTTCATGCAGGAAGCACTGCACCTGCCGCCTTCACAGGCCGGGGCGGTGCTGCTGCCCGCAGGCCTCGTCCTGGCGGTGACGATTCCCATCGCCGGCCGGCTCGCCGACCGGGTCGCGGTCCACCGCATGGTGAGCGTCGGCCTGGTCCTGCTCGCGTTGTCGTTCTTCCTGATGCTCGGCGTCGGCCTCGCGACCTCGCTCGCCCTGATCACCACGTGGGCGGTGGTCGGCCGCGCCGGACTCGGCCTGATCATGCCGTCGCTCAACCTCGGCTCGATGCACGGCGTCCCGCACGTGCTGATCTCGCACGGCTCGAGCACGATCAACTTCCTGCGCCAGCTCGGCGGCGCGGTCGGCATCGGCCTGGTCGGCAACTTTCTCGCCTGGCGGTTGCGCACCCACGCCGCGACGCCGATCACCGCGTATCACGAGACGTTCGCCCTGGTCGGCGTCATCAGCGCGCTCGCGATTGTCGCCGCCTGGCGGATGGCACCGCGGCGACCCCTGCCGGCGCAGCCGGCGCGGCCCGCGGCATGAACCTCGATCTCGATCTCCTTCCCGAGCGCTGCGACGCGATCGTCGTCGGTGCCGGTCCTGCCGGCAGCGCCGCGGCCCGGATCCTCGCGCAGGGCGGTCGCGAGGTCGTGCTGGTCGACGCGCACGCCTTCCCGCGCGACAAGATCTGCGGCGATGGCCTGATTCCCGACGCACACCGTGCGCTGGCCCGGCTCGGCGTGCTCGACGCCGTCATGGCCGAGGCGCGCCAGGCGACGTCGCTCGGCTGCATCGCGCCGCGCGGCGGCCGGATCGACGTGCCGGGTCGGCTCTCGGTGCTGCCGAGAAAGCGCCTCGACGAGATCGTCTGCCGTGCCGCGGTCGACGCCGGCGCGCGGATGTTCGCGCCGGCTCGTTTCGTCGCACCGCTGCGCGACGGCGCGGGACGCGTCGTCGGCGCTCGCCAGCAGCACGGCGAGCGCAGCCGCGATGTCCGCGCGCCGTGGCTCGTTCTCGCCAGCGGCGCGCAGCCGCAGGCGACCATCGCCGCCGGCCTTTGCGAGCGCCGCACGCCGAGCGCCATCGCCTTGCGCGGCTACGTCGAGAACGCGGCGATGACGGCGCGCATCGCGAGCCTCGAGGTCGTCTGGCACAAACGGCTCGCGCCGGGCTACGGCTGGATCTTTCCGTGCGGCAACGACGTCTTCAACGTCGGCGTCGGCGTCGCCGGCAGCCACACGCCGGGCCCCGACGGCCGCTACGCGACGCACAGCGCCAACCTGCGCAAGGCCTTCGCCGCATTCCAGACGGTGTACCGGCCGGCGCGTGAGCTCGTCGAAGGCGGCCGCTGGCTGGGCGAGCCCGGCCACGAGCTGAAGGGGGCGCCGCTGCGCTTCTCGCTCGTCGGCGCGCGCCTCGAGGCGCCGGGCGTCCTTGTCACCGGCGAGGCGGCTGGCAGCACGTACGCGTTCACCGGCGAAGGCATCGGCAAGGCGATGGAGACCGGCATCCATGCCGCCGAGGCGATTCTCGGCCGCGCCGCCGGCGACACCACCAGTGATGCCGACGCCGTCGTGCGTGCCGACTATGCGGCGCGCGTGCTGGCGCTGAAGCCGCGCTTCGATCTCTACGAGCAGGCCAACCGTGCCAACGAGCAGCCCTGGCTGGTCGACCTGCTGGTCTGGAGCGCGCGGCGGAGTCCGCGGCGGTTGCAGCGCATGGCCGGCGTGCTCGAGGAGACGCATATTCCGACCGATGCCGGCACCGTGCGCGGCGTCCTGCGCCGCCTGGTCGACTGGCGCTGAGGCGGCGAACTTTGCAGTGCTCGTTGTCGAAATCGGCGCCGCTCGCTCGTCATCGTCATGAGCGCCACCGTCGGCGCTCGTCACTTCTGGAGCCACCATGGACTACATGCTGATGTTCTATCAATCGGCCGACGACTTCGCGACCCGCGCCGACCCGGCGCGTTCGCCCGCCTACTACGCCGGCTGGACGGCGTACGTGCAGGCCATCTACGCCGCCGGCATCGCCAAGAGCGGCGATGGCCTGCAGCCGCCGTCGACGGCGACGACGCTGCGTATCGGCGACGGCAAGCGGCGCGTTCAGGACGGGCCGTTCGCCGAGAGCAAGGAGCAGCTCGGCGGCTTTTTCGTCATCGACGTTCCCGATCTCGACAGCGCGCTCGCGTGGGCGGCGCGGGCGCCGTGCGCGGCGACCGGCGCAGTCGAGGTGCGGCCGACGATTCCGCGCCAGGCGAGCGCTTGAGCGATGCGGCCCGCGCCGCTGCGCCGACGGCCGCCGAGGCCGCCGCCGCAGTGGCGCGCGACTCGTTTGGCCGTCTCGTCGCCTACCTCGCGGCGCGCTCGCACGACATCGCCGGCGCCGAGGATGCGCTCGGCGACGCCTTCGCCGCCGCGCTGCGCGACTGGCCGGTCGACGGCGTCCCCGGCGCGCCCGAGGCGTGGCTGCTGACGACCGCACGACGGCGCCTCCACGACCGCTGGCGCCACGGCCTCGTCGAAGCCGGCGCCGAGGCGACGCTCGCGATCGTCTTCGGCGATCTCGCGGCGCTGCCCGAGCCGGAATTTCCCGATGACCGCCTGAAGCTGATGTTCGTTTGTGCGCATCCGGCGGTCGATCCATCGGCGCGCGCGGCGCTGATGCTGCAGACGGTGCTCGGCCTCGACGCGGCACGGATCGCGTCGGCGTTCCTGGTCGCGCCGGCGACGCTGTCGCAGCGCCTGGTCCGTGCCAAGACCAAGATCCGCAGCGCCGCCATTGCTTTCGAGGTGCCCGGCGCCGACGAATGGGCGCCGCGCCTCGCCGACGTGCTGGAGGCCGTCTACGCTGCCTATGGCACCGGTTGGGACGACGTCGCCGGTACCGACCCGACCAGGATCGGCCTCGCCGAAGAAGCGCTGACGCTCGCCGCGATGCTCGTTCGCCTCGTCCCCGACGCGGCCGAGGCATGGGGGCTCGTCGCTCTGCTCGCGTTCTGCCAGTCACGCGTGCGCGCGCGCCGCAATCCGCAGGGCGACTATGTCCCGCTCGCCGCACAGGACACTGCCCTCTGGGACCGCGAGCTGCTCGGCGTCGCCGAGGCGGCGCTGCAGAAGGCGGCGACGCTGGCGGCGCCGGGAGCCTTCCAGCTCGAGGCGGCGATCCAGTCGGCGCACACCCAGCGCTGCCTCGGCGCCGACGTCCCGGCGACGGCGATCGTCGAGCTCTACGACGGGCTCGTCGCCGTCCAGCCGACGATCGGCGCGATCGTCAGCCGCGCCTGCGCCGTCGGAGCAGCGGAGGGTCCGGCAGCCGGCCTCGCCGCCCTCGCGACGCTCGCCGCCGAAGACGTCGATGCGTACCAGCCGTACTGGGCGGCGCTCGCGCACCTCGCCGACGCCGCGGGCGACGAGCGCACGTCACGCGCCGCGCGCGAGCGCGCCGTCGGCCTCAGCACCGATCCGGCGGTGCGTCGCTTTCTCCTTCGCGGCGACTAGACGCTGCGGCCCATCCATACTGGAGGTCGATCTCCTCCGTCGTCGCCGCCATGTGTCAGCTCCTCGGCATGAACGCCAACACGCCGACCGACGTGATGTTCAGCTTCACGGGCTTCGCGACGCGCGCGCAGGAACACAAGGACGGCTTCGGTATCGCCTTCTTCGAGGACAAGGGCGTGCGCCTGTTCGTCGACACCTCGAGCGCGCGCGAGTCGCCGGTGGCCGAGATGGTGCGGCGCTATCCGATCCGCAGCCGCAACATCGTCGCCCACATCCGGAAGGCGACGCAGGGGCCGGTCGCGCTCGAGAACACGCACCCGTTCGTTCGCGAGCTGTGGGGCCGCTACTGGGTGTTCGCCCACAACGGTGATTTGAAGAGCTACAAGCCGCGGCTGCATGGTGCGTTCCGGCCGGTCGGCACGACCGATAGCGAGCGCGCCTTCTGCTGGCTGATGCAGGAGCTCGCCAAGTCGCACGCCGGCGTTCCCGGCATCGCCGAGCTGAGCGCGACGCTGGCCGAGTTGTTGCCGCAGATTGCCGCGCACGGCGTCTTCAACGCGACGCTCAGCAACGGCCAGGCGCTGTGGGCGCACTGCTCGACGCAGCTGCACCACATTGTCAGGAAGCACCCGTTCGCGCGCGCGTCGCTGCAGGACGAGGACATCACAGTCGACTTCGCCGACCAGACGTCGCCGAGCGACCGCGTCGCCGTCGTCGTCACCGAGCCGTTGACGAGCGACGAGCGATGGGTCGCTTTCGGGCCGGGCGAGATGCGGGTGTTCGTCGACGGCGCGCCGTTCGGGTAAGAGCCCAGGGGCGCGCTTGCATTTGGCAACACAATGCAGCCCGCTCCCCTCGCCACACCCTGACGCATGGCCACCGACACCCCCGCCCCGACGCCGCGCTTCGACTCGTTTTACAAGCACGATGAGCTGACCAAGCTGCTGTTCGAGTACGCGCAGGCGTACCCGACGCTGGCCGCGATCCGCTCGATCGGCAAGAGCTTCGAGGGCCGCGAGATCTGGGTCGCGACGCTGACCAACATCGCGACCGGGCTGGCCGAGGACAAGCCGGCGTTCTGGTGCGACGGCAACATTCACGCTGCCGAGCTGACAGCGTCGACCGCAGTGCTCTATTTCCTCCACGAGCTGCTCACGAAGCACGGCAGCGACGCCGCGATCACCCGGCTGCTCGACACCCGCGCGGTCTACCTCTGCCCGCGCCTCAACCCGGACGGCGCCGAGCTCGCGCTCGCCGATCGGCCGCGCCACATCCGCTCTTCCACGCGGCGTTACCCGTTCGACGAAGAGCCGGTCGAAGGCCTGACGCGCGAAGACATCGACGGCGACGGTCGCATCCTTTTCATGCGCATCGCCGATCCACACGGCACCTGGAAGAAGTGCGCGCAGGATCCGCGGCTGATGGTCGCGCGCGAGCCAGGCGAGTTCGGCGGCGAGTACTTCCGCCTCATGCCCGAGGGGCTGATCGAGAACTACGACGGCCTGACGATCAAGGTCAACGCCGACCTCGAAGGGCTCGACCTCAACCGCAACTTCCCGTCCGGCTGGCGCCAGGAATACGAGCAGGTCGGCGCCGGCGACTACCCGACGAGCGAGCCCGAGGTCAAGGCGATGGTCGACTTCATCGTCGCCCACAAGAACATCGGCGCCGCGGTCAGCTACCACACGCACAGCGGCGTGATCCTCAGGCCGATGGGAACGCAGAGCGACGACGACATGATCCCGGAGGACCTGTGGTCGATCAAGCGCTTCAGCGAGATCGGCGCCAAGCTCACCGGCTATCCGGCAATCAGCATCTGGCACGACTTCAAGTACCACCCGAAGGAAGTGATCAGCGGCACCCAGGACTGGATCTACGAGCACCTCGGCGCGCTGTTCTGGGTGGTCGAGATCTGGGCGCCGAACAAGGAGGCCGGCATCGCCGACTACCACTTCATCAACTGGTACCGCGAGCACCCGGTCGAAGACGACCTCAAGCTCATCCGGTGGAGCGACGAGCACTGCGGCGGCCAGGCGCACGTCGACTGGAAGCCGTTCATGCATCCGCAGCTCGGCCCGGTCGAGATCGGCGGCTGGGACAAGATGAACTACTGGCGCAATCCGCCACCACCGCTGCGCGAGCGCGAGGCGGCGCGCTTCCCGAAGTGGATGACCACGATCGCGCTCTCGCTGCCCAGGCTCGAGCTGCTGCGCACCGAGGTGCGCGCGCTCGGTCCCGACACCTGGCGCGTCCGCATCGCGGTCGCCAACAGCGGCTGGCTACCGGCCTACGTGACCAGACGCGCGCTGGAGAGAAAGACGGTGCGCGGCGTCATCTTCGAGATCCACCTTGCCGAGAACGACGCCTCGGTCTCGCTCGTCAGCGGCAAGCCGCGGATGGAAGGGCCGCAGCTCGAGGGCCACGCGCCGAAGAACTCGCTCAACGCCTTCCTGCCGGGGCGCGAGATCACCGCTGACCGCGCCGTCGGCGAGTGGGTCGTTCGCGCGCCGAAGGGGACGCGGCTGGCGATCGGCGCCCGCGCCGATCGCGCCGGCGCGGTGCGGGCCGAGGTCGTGCTCGACTAGAAGCGGAGGCGAACGCCGCCGGCGACCGTCTTGCCGGAGGACACGAAGCTCAGCTTCTCGAACAGCGCGGCGAGGTAGATGTCGGTGTTCTTCGACAGGAAGTAGTCGTAGCCGATCGAGGTGGTCGCGTCGGTGACCGCGCGCACGCTCGTCTTGATGTGCGAGTTGCCGTACGCGGCCAGGATCAGGCTTTGGCCGATCGGCACGGCGACGCCGAGCTGGTAGAGGATAGTTTGCTCGTCGAGCGTGGCCTTGGTCTCGACGCGGCCGACCTGGCCGTACACGCGCACGATCGTGAAGTCATAGCTGGCGCTGATCTGATAGATGTTCTGCCGCTCGAAGCCATCCGGCACCGGCAGCGCGCTGTTCTTGATGTTCTCCGCAGCGAGCGCGAGCGCGAACGGGCCGGTGATGTAGGCGACGCTCGCGCCCAGGTTGTGCTCGGTGTTGGGCGACCCGTCCGGCGCCTCGGAGAGGTTGCCGGCGACGTTGATCCTGAGCGGCGTGTCGCTCGTGTTGTTGTGGTAGGAGAGCGAGTTGTTCCAGCGCGAGTCACCGAGGACGACGCCGCGGCTGCCGAAGTACTGGCGCGCGCTCGGCGAGAACCCGGGGCTTTCGCCGAACGGATTGAAGTTGATCGTCGTCAGGTAGAGCGGAGTCGGGGTGCGGCCGAGGACCGTCGTGCCGAACTGGCCCGACAGGCCGACACTCGCCTCGCGGGCCCAGAACGGGTCGCCTTCCATGCGGCCGGCACTGCCGGTGTCGACGCGAAGGTAGGACTCGAGGCGAAACACGGCGCGCAGGCCGCCGCCGAGATCCTCGTTGCCGCGAAAGCCGATGAAGCTGCGCTGCAGGTTGCCGTTGTCGAGCTGCCAGCTGTGACGGTCGGCGCCGACGTCCCTGGAGTAGCTGCCCGACGCGTCGATGAGACCGTAAAGGACGCTGTTCTGCGCCGCTGCGCCGGCGCTGCCGAGCACGGCGGCGAGAGCTAGCGAGGCGGTACGGATCGTGCGGGCGATTCGGGACATCTCGGGATTCCGGCGGCAAGCGGACAACGACGCGACGGCGCCGGTGCCGGGCTGCATTCTGGCCGAGATCGTCGCCGGATCGTGCGCACGTCGGGTCGTGTGCGTCCAAGCCGCCACAATCGCACTCCCCCAGGGCTTCGAACTCGCGATGGAGATCTTCGTCAACGGCACCGGGCGCGAGCTTCCGGACGAACTCGCCGATCCGGCGCTGCCGCTGCTCTGGGCGTTGCGCGACCTGCTCGGCTTCACCGGAACCAAGTTCGGCTGCGGCGTGGCGGCGTGCGGCGCCTGCACGGTCCACGTCGACGGCGCCGCCGTCCGCTCGTGCGTCGTTCCGATCGGGCGTCTGCAAGGGCGCCGGGTCGTCACGATCGAGGCGCTCGGCGACGCCGCGGCGCCGCATCCGCTGCAGCGCGCCTGGGCCGAGCATCAGGTGCCGCAGTGCGGCTATTGCCAGAGCGGCGTCCTCATGGCCGCCGCCGCGCTGTTGGCGAAGAACAGAAAGCCGAGCGACGCCGAGATCGACGCCGCGGTCGACAACATCTGCCGCTGCGGAACGTATCCGCGCCTGCGCGCCGCGATCCGCGCCGCCGGCGCGGCGATGTCGTGAGGCGGCGCGCTTTGCTCGTCAGCGGCCTCGGCGCCGCGGGAGCGCTCGTCGTCGGCTGGGGCCTGCTGCCGCCGCGTGAGCGGCTCGGCGCGGTCGACGCGCTGCCGGTCGCGAGCGGCGAGGTCAGCCTCAACGGCTGGATCAAGATCGCCGCCGACGGCGCGGTGATGCTGGCGATGCACCGCAGCGAGATGGGGCAGGGAACGCACACGGCGCTGGCGATGCTCGTCGCCGAGGAGCTCGACGTGCCGCTCGCGCGCGTTCGCCTGTTCACGGCGCCGATCGAGCGGCTCTACGGCAACGTCGCGACGATGGTCGCGAGTGTCCCGTACTTCCATCCGCGCGAGACCGAGCCCGGCAACGAGAGCGGGCCGGCGGAGGCGGGGCAGTGGGTCGTCGCCAAGGTCGCGCGCGAGCTCGGCATCAACCTCACCGGCGGCTCCTCGAGCGTCGTCGACAGCTGGGACGTGCTCCGCCTCGCCGCCGCGACCGCACGCGCGCGCCTGCTCGGCGCCGCCTCCATCGCCTGGAAGGAGCCGGCGGGCGAGCTCGTCGTCCGGGACGGCGTCGTCAGTCATCCGTCGGGCCACAGCGCGAACTACGGCGAGCTGGCGCGCATGGCGGCAGCGACGCCGAGCGGCGACGTTCGGGTCAAGCGGCGCGACGAGTGGCGTCTGATCGGCACTGCGGCGCCGCGGATCGACGTCGTCGCCAAGAGCAACGGCTCGGCAGTGTTCGGCATCGACGTGCGGCCGCCGGGCCTCGTCTTCGCCGCGATCCGTCATTGCCCGATGCTCGGCGGCAGCCCCGGCGCGGTCGACGTCGAGCCGGCGCTCGCGCTTGCCGGCGTCGAGCGCGTCGTCCGGATCGGCTCCTACGGCGGTTCGACCGAGGCGTTCGCTGTCGTCGGCAAGACGTGGTGGCATGCGCGCCGCGGCGCCGAGGCGATCGCCGTGCAGTGGCAGCAGCGCCCTGCCGGCGCGCTCGACAGCGCCGCGATCCTCGCCGCGCTCGAGGCGCGCGCGCGCGCCGCCGCAGCGGTCGACGGCGGCTTTGCGTTTCACCGTCGCGGCGATGTCGCCGCCGCCGACGCGAGCGCGGCGCGCCACCTCGAGCAGGTCTATCGCGCCCCGTATCTCGCCCATGCGACGATGGAGCCGATCAATTGCACGGCGCGGGTCGCCGGCGGCGGGGTCGAGGTCTGGGCGTCGACGCAGGTGCCCGGGCTGGCGCGCGCGATCGCGGCACAGGTCGCGGGCGTCGGCGAAGACGCGGTGACGATTCACGTCCCCTATCTCGGCGGCGGCTTCGGCCGTCGCCTCGACGTCGACTTCGTCGGCCAGGCGGTGCGGGTCGCACTCGAGACGGGCGGTCGCCCGGTGCAGCTCGTCTGGTCGCGCGAAGAGGACCTGACGCACGACTTCTATCGCCCGGCCGGCGTCGCGATCGTGCGCGCCGGCCTCGGCGCCGACGGCATGCCGACGACGCTGCGCATCACGAGCGCCGGCGACGCGATCACGCCGCGCTGGATGGAGCGCGCCCTCCCTGCCCTGGCGGGGCCGGTCGACACGCCGGACAAGACGACCAGCGAAGGACTGTTCGACCAGCTCTACGGCGTGCCGAACCAGCGCATTTCGCACGTCGCGACGCAGATGGGCGTGCCGGTCGGCTACTGGCGCTCGGTCGGCCATTCGCACAACGCGTTCTTCGTCGAGTCGTTCTTCGACGAGCTCGCCCACGCCGCCGTGCTGCGGCTGGCGGCCGAGCGTTCGGGCTGGCCGGGCTTCGGCCTGGCGCGGCCGCTGGCGCCGGGGCGCGCCCGCGGCGTCGCCCTCCACGAGAGCTTCGGCAGCGTCGTCGTCCAGGTGGTCGAGGTCTCGATCGAGCAGGGCCGGCCGCGCGTGCACCGCGTCGTCTGCGCCGCCGACATCGGCACCGTCGTCAACCCCGGCCTCGTCGCGCAGCAGATGGAAGGCGCCGTGGTGTTCGCGCTCTCGGCAGCGCTCTACGGCCGGATCGACATTGTCGGCGGCGTCGTCAGGCAGCGCAACTTCCCGGACTATCCGGTCGTGCGGCTCGCCGAGGCGCCGACGGTCGAGACGCATCTGGTCGACAGCGCGCGGCCGCCGGGCGGCGTCGGCGAAATCGGCGTGCCGCCGCTGGCGCCGGCGCTGGCGAACGCCCTCTTCGGGCTGACCGGAACGCGCCTGCGCGAGCTGCCGCTGGTGCTATAGCGCCGCGACGAGCTCGTCGCGGGCGCGCTCGGCGGCGCGCCGCGAGGCATCGGCGTAGCCGGCGTCGTTGCCGGCATAGAGGATCGCGCGCGACGAGCTGACGATGATCGTTCCCGTCGTGCCTTCGGCCGTGCCGCGCCAGCCGGCGCGAACGGTCGCGGCCGGATCGCCGCCCTGCGCGCCGATGCCGGGGATGAGCAGTGGCAGCGTCGGCGCGATCTCGCGCACGCGCGCGATCTCGGCCGGGTAGGTGGCGCCGACGACGAGCCCGATCTGGCCGCCGGCGTTCCACGGTCCGGCAGCGAGCCGGGCGATCCGCTCGTACACCTTCTCGCCCGAGTCGAGGCGAAGGTCCTGGAGGTCGCCGCCTCCGGCGTTCGACGTCCGGCAGAGCAGGATCGCGCCCTTGCCTTCATGGCGCAGGTAAGGCTCGATCGAGTCGAAGCCGAGCAGCGGCGAGAGCGTCACCGCGTCGGCGCGGTAGCGGTCGAAGACCTCGCGCGCGTACTGCTCGGCGGTGCTCGCCATGTCGCCGCGCTTGGCGTCGAGGATGACCGGGACGCCGGGCGCGCTGTCGTGGATGTGGGCGATGAGGCGCTCGAGCTGCGCTTCGGCGCCGTGGGCGGCGAAGTACGCGATCTGCGGCTTGAAGGCGATGACGAGATCCCTGGTGCGATCCACGATGGCGGCGCAGAACTCGAAGATGCGCGAGGCGTCGTTGCGCATCGCACCCGGGAATCGCGACGGCTCCGGGTCGAGGCCGACGCACAGCATCGACCGGTTGGCGCGCTCGGCGCGCGCGAGCTGCTCGACGAAGGTCACCGGGCCGCGCCCCGGCTCGCCGCCGTGCGCTCGATCTCGTCGGCCGCGGCACGCGCCAGCGCTGCCGCCCGGCCGAGGTAGCCGCGCGGCGTCAGCGCCAGCAGGCGATCGCGCGCCTCGGCCGGCAGCGCCAGGCCGCGGATGAAGGCATGCAGCCCGTCGCGGCCGATCGCCTTGCCGCGCGTCAGCGCCTTGAGCTGCTCGTACGGGTTGGCGATGCCGTGGCGGCGCATCACCGTCTGCACCGGCTCGGCGAGCACCTCCCAGGCGTCGTCGAGGTCGGCGTCGATCGCGGCGCGGCCGACGCCGAGCTTGGCCATGCCGCGCGCGAGCGAGTCGAGCGCAAGCACGGCGTGGCCGAAGGCGACGCCGATGTTGCGCAGCACGGTGCTGTCGGTCAGGTCGCGCTGGAAGCGCGAGATCGGCAGCTTCTCGCTCATGTGCGCGAGAAGGGCGTTGGCAATGCCGAGGTTGCCCTCGGCGTTCTCGAAGTCGATCGGGTTGACCTTGTGCGGCATCGTGCTCGAGCCGACCTCGCCTGGCGCGGCGCTCTGCACGAAGTAGCCGAGACTGACGTAACCCCAGACGTCGCGTGCCCAGTCGATCAGGATCGTGTTGCAGCGCTTGACGGCGTCGAAGAGCGCGGCGATCTGGTCGTGCGGCTCGATCTGCGTCGTGTAGGGGTTGAACTCGAGCCCGAGCCGCTCCTCGACGACGCGCTGCGCGAGCGCCTGCCAGTCGAGCTCGGGGTAGGCGGCGACGTGGGCGTTGTAGTTGCCGACCGCGCCGTTCATCTTGGCGCGCATCGGCACCGCCGCGACCGCGGCGCGCGCCGCGTCGAGGCGCGTCGCGACGTTGGCGATCTCCTTGCCGAGCGTCGTCGGGCTCGCGGTCTGACCGTGCGTGCGGGCGAGCATCGCAACGTCGGCGTGCGCGCGCGCCATCGTGGCGAGCGTCCGGACGATGCCGTCGAGCGCCGGCAGGAGGACGTCGCGCCGGGCCGCATCGAGCATCAGCGCGTGGCTGGTGTTGTTGATGTCTTCGCTGGTGCACGCGAAGTGGAGGAAGCCGACCGCGCCCGCCAGCGTCGGCTCGACCGCGAAGCGCTCGCCGAGCCAGTACTCGACCGCCTTGACGTCGTGGTTGGTGCGCCGCTCGATCGCCTTGATCGCCTCGGCGTCGGCGGCCGAGAAGCGCTCGACCAGGTCGCGCAGGAACTTGCGCGTGGCCGCGGCCGGCCGCGGCAGCTCGGCGAGGCCGGCGTCGGCGAGGGCGAGAAACCATTCGACCTCGACCCGGACCCGGCAGCGCATGAGGCCGAATTCCGACAGCCACGGCCGCAGGGCGTCGACCTTGCCGGCATAACGGCCGTCGAGCGGCGACAGCGCGGTGAGAGTGTTGGCTTGCATCTTGCAGAGGTGGGGATGACGCGTCGTCGCAACGATCGATCGCGCAGGCCGGCCATTATCGACGCTGCCTCTAGAATGAAAGCAGACGTAAGCCTCGAACAAGGACGCGGTCTCCCCGGCCCATGAAACTCATCGGATCGCTCACAAGTCCGTACGTGCGGAAGGTCCGCATCGTCATGGCCGAAAAGAAGCTCGACTATCAGTTCGTCGAGGAGAACGTCTGGGAGAGCGACGCGATCCTGGCGTCGAATCCGCTCGGCAAGGTGCCGTGCCTGGTTATGGAGGGCGGCGAGGCGGTCTTCGATTCACGCGTCATCGTCGAGTACCTCGACGCGCGCTCGCCGCTGGCGCGCCTGATTCCGGAGCCCAATCGCGAGCGCACCGAGGTGCGCACCTGGGAGGCGCTGGCCGACGGCATCGTCGACGCCGCGATCCTGGCCCGCCTCGAGGCGAACTGGCCCGGCCGCAGCGCCGAGCAGCGCTCGCAGGCGTGGATCGACCGCCAGATGACGAAGGTGCACGCATCGCTCGAGGCGGTCGCGACCGGCCTCGCCGCGAAGCCCTGGTGCAACGGCATCCACATGACGCTCGCCGACGTCGCCGTCGGCTGCGCTCTCGGCTACCTCGACTTTCGTTTTCCGCAGCTGGGCTGGCGCGGCGACTACCCCAGCGTCGCGCGTCTCGCCGACAAGCTCAACGCGCGCAACAGCTTCATCGACACCGCGCCGCCCGCGGCCTGATTCAGGCCGCCTGCTCGACCGGGCGGGCGCTCGCAGCGGCCGTCCCGCGCAGGGCAGCGGGCGGCGACGGCGACACCGCGAGAAAGCTCGTCGCGCTCGCCATCGGCCAGTAGGTGCGAAACACCTGGTGCGCCATCTCGCCGTGCAGCAGCTCGCCCGGCTGCAGGAACGGCAGCAGGTTGGCGAGCAGCTTGACGCCGTGCTCGGAGTTGCGCTTGACGATGTGCGACGCGGTGATGTCGGCCGGATGCGCAAGCCCCGCTGCCTGCACCAGCTCCTTCAGCGCGAGCAGCGTTTGCTGATGGAAGTGGAAGACGCGGTCGGCCTTGCTCGACGGGTCGAGCGCGCGCTGTCGGCCCGGGTCCTGCGTCGTCACGCCGGTCGGGCAATGGCCGGTGTGGCAGCTCTGCGCCTGGATGCAGCCAAGCGCGAACATGAAGCCGCGCGCCGCATTGCACCAGTCGGCGCCGAGCGCGAGCATGCGCGCGATGTCGAACGCGCTCACGACCTTGCCGGCACAGCCGATCCTGATCTGATCGCGCAAGTTGAGCCCGACCAGCGTGTTTTGCACCAGCAGGAGCCCTTCCTGCAGCGGCGTTCCGACGTGATCGCAGAACTCGAGCGGTGCCGCGCCGGTGCCGCCCTCGGCGCCGTCGACGACGATGAAATCGGGCAGGATGCCGGTCTCGAGCATCGCCTTGGCGATCGCGAACCACTCCCACGGGTGGCCGATGCAGAGCTTGAAGCCGGTCGGCTTGCCGCCCGAGAGCGAACGCAGCCGCTCGATGAACTGCATCATCTCGATCGGCGTCTTGAACGCGCCGTGCGACGCCGGCGAGACGCAGTCGACCCAGGGCTGGACGCCGCGCGCCTCGGCGATCTCGAGCGTCACCTTCGGCCCCGGCAGGACGCCGCCGTGGCCCGGCTTGGCGCCCTGCGAGAGCTTGAGCTCGACCATCTTCACCTGCGGATCGCGGGCGTTGGCGGCGAAGCGCTCCTCGTCGAAGCTGCCGTCGCTGCCGCAGCAGCCGAAGTAGCCCGAGCCGATCTCCCAGATCAGGTCGCCACCGTGGACCCGGTGGTGCCGGCTGATCGACCCCTCGCCGGTGTCGTGCGCGAAGTTGCCGCGCTTGGCGCCGGCGTTGAGCGCCATGATCGCGTTCGCCGACAGCGCGCCGAAGCTCATCGCCGAGATGTTGAACAGGCTGGCGCTGTACGGCTGGGCTCGGTTGGCGCCGATCGTGACGCGAAAGTCGTGCGTCGCCAGCACGCTCGGCTGCAGCGAATGATTGATCCACTCGTAGCCGAGCTCGCCGACGTCGAGCTGGGTGCCGAACGGGCGCTTGTCCGAGTCGCCCTTGGCGCGCTGGTAGACGAGCGAGCGTTGCTGGCGCGAGAACGGCGCCGCCTCGCGGTCGCTCTCGATGAAGTACTGGCGCATCTCGGGCCGGATGAACTCGAGCAGGAAGCGCAGGTGGCCGGTGACCGGGTAGTTGCGCAGCACTGCATGGCGCTTCTGCACGAGGTCGCGGACGCCGACCGCGACCAGGACGAGGAACACGATCGCGAGCCACGCGTCCATTCCCATCTTCGCCCACGCGAACGTGCTCGCCGCGAGCCCGATCAGGCACAGGGCCCAGGCCCAGTAGCGGACCGGAAAGACGTGGTCGAGGCGGTTGACCCAGGCGAACATGCGAGCTCCCGGCGCGAGGTGCGCGATCGTAGCCCCGCGCCTCAGCGCAGGAGATGGCCGCGCAGGAGCGCGGCGGTGTCATCAGGCAGCTCCTCGGCGAGGAAGTGGCCGCCGTTCATCGCCTGGCCGGTGACAGTCGCGGCGCACTGCGCGCGCCAGAGGGCGAGCGGGTCGTAGAGCTGGCCGACGACGCCGCGCGCACCCCAGAGCACGAGCAGCTCGCAGGCGATCTTCTCGCCCGCCGCGCGCGACGCACGATCGTGCTCGAGGTCGATCGTCGCCGAGGCGCGGTAGTCCTCGCAGCCGGCGTGGATCGCTTCGGCGCGGCAGAAGCACCGCTCGTACTCGGCCAGCGCTTCCGGCTCGACGAAGCCGATTCCCTGCGAGCCGAAGCCGCCGAGCATCCAGCGCAGGTAGTACGCCGGGTCGCCGCCGATCATCCGCTCCGGCAGCGGCGCCGGCTGGATGAGGAAGAACCAGTGGTAGTACCAGCTCGCGAAGCGCATGTCGGTGCGTTCGTACATGTCGAGCGTCGGCACGATGTCGATCAGCGCCAGCCGCTCGACGCGCTCGCCGTGGTCGAGCGCCAGCCGGTGCGCGACGCGGCCGCCGCGGTCGTGGCCGACGACGGCAAAGCGCTCGTGGCCGAGCGAGCGCATCAGCGCCGCCATGTCGGCCGCCATCGCCCGCTTGCTGTACTGCGCATGCTCGGCCTCCGGGGTCGGCGCGGGGTCGGGCCTGGGCGAGTCGCCGTAGCCGCGCAGGTCGGCGATGACGAGCCGAAAGTCGGCCGCGAGGCGCGCGGCGACGCGGCGCCACATCGCGTGGGTCTGCGGGTAGCCGTGCAGCAGCAGCAGCGGCGGGCCGTCGGGCTTACCGCCGACGCGCACGAAGAGGTCGGTCGCGCCGGCGCTCTGCAGGCCGCCGGGGAAACCATCGAACCAGTCCATCGGAAGCCTCCCTCCGGATCTGAACGGCGGCGATTCTCGCCCGCACCGGTGACGGCGGGTGAACCCGCTCGCTATACTGACCGGGAAGCGCCGATTTGTTCCGGCTTGCGGGCGCTCTACAAATTCGGCTAAAGACAGGACGCGCGAAACCCGGTGTCCCGCTTTGGCGGTGCCGGGTTTTTTCTTGCCCGCCTGCGATGAGATCTGTTGGCGACGTCCTGCCGCAATCGATGCATTTCGCCGCGCCGCTGCCGCTCGCCAGCGGCGCGGTGCTGCGCGACTACACGCTCGCTTACGAAACCTATGGAACGCTGAACGCCGCGCGCAGCAACGCCGTGCTCGTCTGCCACGCGCTGAACGCGTCGCACCACGTTGCCGGCACCTACGCCGGCGAGGCGAAGAGCGAAGGCTGGTGGGACAACCTCGTCGGCCCCGGCAAGCCGCTCGACACCGAGCGCTTCTTCGTCATCGGCGTCAACAACCCGGGATCGTGCTTCGGCTCGACCGGCCCGACGAGCCCGAACCCCGACCCGGCGGCGAACGGCCGCGCCTACGGCAGCGACTTCCCGGTCGCGACCGTCGAGGACTGGGTCGATGCGCAGGCGCGCCTCGTCGATGCGCTCGGCATCGACCGCCTCGCCGCCGTGCTCGGCGGCAGCCTCGGCGGCATGCAGGCGCTCGCCTGGTCGCTGCGCTACCCGGAGCGCCTGCGCCTTTGTGTCGCCGTCGCGACGGCGCCGAACCTGTCGGCACAGAACATCGCCTTCAACGAGGTCGCGCGGCGGGCGATCGTCACCGATCCCGATTTCCACGGCGGCCACTACGGCGAGCGCGGCGTCGTTCCCAAGCGTGGCCTCACGGTGGCGCGGATGATCGGCCACATCACCTACCTCTCCGACGATTCGATGGAGACCAAGTTCGGGCGCGACCTGCAGCGCGCCGCCTTCGGCTACTCGACGCAGGAGATCGAATTCCAGATCGAGGCTTACCTGCGCTACCAGGGCGACAAGTTCAGCGAGTACTTCGATGCCAACACCTACCTGCTGATCACCCGCGCGCTCGACTACTTCGACCCGGCGCGCGCCCACGGCGGCGACCTGACGGCGACGTTCGCGCCGGCACGCTGCCGCTTCCAGCTCATCAGCTTCACGACCGACTGGCGGTTCGCTCCGGCGCGCTCGCGCGAGATCGTGAAGGCGCTGGTCGACAACCGGCGCGACGTCAGCTACGCGGAGATCGATGCGCCGCACGGTCACGACGCGTTCCTGCTCGACGATCCGCGCTACCACGGCGTGATGCGCGCGTGCTTCGCCAACCTCGTGAAGGAGCTGGCGTGAGCAACCGCAAGGACATCGAGCTCATCGCCGAGCTGGTGCCGCACGGCTCGCGCGTGCTCGACCTCGGTTGCGGCAACGGCGAGCTGCTCGCGCTGCTGCAACGCGAGCGCGGCTGCAGCGGCTACGGGATCGAGATCGCCGACGCCAACGTGCTCGCCTGCCACGAGCGCGGCGTCAACGTCGTCCAGCTCAACCTCGAGGAGGGCCTCGCCCTGTTCGACGACAAGAGCTTCGACGTCGTCCTCCAGCTCGACACGCTGCAGCACCTGAGGAACACCGAGAAGATGCTGCGCGAGACGGCGCGCGTCGGCCGGATCGGCATCGTCAGCTTTCCCAACTTCGCGCATTGGCCGAACCGCCTGCACGTCGCGCTCGGCCGGATGCCGGTCACGCGCGTCTTGCCGTACGAGTGGTACGACACGCCCAACATCCGCGTCGGCACCTACGCCGATTTCGAGATCCTCGCCCGCAAGGACGGGCTGACCATCCTCGACGCGTTCGGCATCCAGGCGGGACGGATCGTCCGCGCCCTTCCCAATCTGCGCGCGAGCGTCGCCGTCTTCAAGTTCGAGGCGATCTCGCCGTGATGTCGCATTCGCCAGGCAGCTCCGCGAGGCAGAGGGCGGCGCGACGAACGGGTCGGCAAAGAAATGCCCTGCGCGCCTTGCGCCCCCCGCCCGTGCGCGTGATGATCGCCGCGGGCAATGAGGAATGGACGGAGCTGCGACGGTGGCGGCAGTGAACGACGTGGTGCGAGACGTGCCCGACTTGCCGGCCGCACGCGACGTTGCCCATGGCGCGGTCAGATCCTCGTTGCCGCTGGCAGCGTTGGCCGCGGTCGTCGCTTGCGTCTGGTTCCTGACCCTCGATGCCCGGCATCTGCTGCCGGCCGACGAAGGCCGCTACGCCGAAATCGCGCGCGAGATGCTGGCCAGCGGCGACTGGGTCACCATCCGCTACAACGGCGTCAAGTATTTCGAGAAGCCGCCGCTGCAGATCTGGATGACCGCGCTCGCCTTCAAGGCGTTCGGCATCGGTGAATGGCAGGCCCGCCTCTGGACGGCGCTCTGTGGCGCAGCCGGGTTGATCGTCACCGCGACGGCCGCCGCCCGCTGGTACGGCAAACGAGTCGGCGTGCTGACAGGGCTGGTCCTTCTCGCCGCGCCGGCGTGGAACATCGGCGGCCACTTCAATTCGCTCGACATCGGCTTGTCGGCTGCTCTCGCGTGGGTGCTCTCGGGCTTCCTGATTGCCCAGCACCCCGACGCTTCCGGCGCCGCTCGCCGCAACTGGATGCTGGTCGCGTGGGCGGCGATGGGCCTCGCCGTGCTGAGCAAGGGCCTGATCGGTCTCGTGCTGCCCGGGTTGATCCTCGTCGTCTACTCGGTGGCAGCGCGCGATGTCAGTGTCTGGCGCCGACTGCACCTCGGCGTCGGCCTGATCGTGATGCTGGCGATCGCCGCGCCCTGGTTCGTGCTGATCTCGCGCCGAAACCCGGAGTTCCTCGACTTTTTCTTCATCCACGAGCACCTGCAACGCTATCTTTCGCCGATCCATCACCGCGAGGGCGGCTGGTGGTATTTCCTGCCGCAGCTCGTGCTCGGATTCCTGCCGTGGCTCGGGTTGTCGTGGTCGATGGCGAAGAGCGTGCGCTCGGAGCCGGCTCACGAAGGATTTCGACCGGCGCTTCTGCTCGGCACCTGGGCGGCGACGATCCTGGTGTTCTTCAGTTTTTCGAGCTCCAAACTGCCGGGCTACATCCTGCCGATCTATCCGGCGCTGGCGATCCTCGCCGCTTGCGCGCTCGATCGTCTCGACCGTCGCCAATGGCGGCGCCATATTCTCGGCGCCCTCGCGCTGATGGTGATCGGCTGCGTGGCGACGCCGTTCGTCGCCGGGCTCGGATCGGCCGAGACGCCGAACGCGCTCTTTCGCGACTTCGCGCTGTGGCTGGCGGCTGCGCTAGCGCTCGGCCTGGTCGGCTTCGCGATCGCCTGGCGGCTCAGCTCGCGATCGGCCGTGCGAAGCATCGCCGTCTACGCGCTGACGTTCTTCGCGTTCGTGACGATCGGTCTGCGCGGCCACGAGGCGTTCGGGCTGAGCAGCTCGGGCGCTCCCCTCGCCGCCAAGGTCGCGCCCTTCCTGAACGAGGCAACGCCGCTGTACGGGGTGCAGCTGGTCGATCACACGCTGCCGTTCTATCTGCGCCACGTCCTGACGCCGGTCGAGCTGCCCGGCGAGCTCGAGTTCGGCGTCGGCCAGGAGCCCGGCAAGTGGCTGCCGACCGTCGACGCCTTCGTCCACGAATGGACGTCAGGCCGGCACGCCATGGCAGTCATGTCCCACTCGACCTACGACGAGCTGCGTGCGCGCCAGCTGCCGATGATCGTCGTCGGCGAGGACGCCAGGCGTGTCGTCGTCGCCAACTTCGAAGGCCCGAACCGATGAAGCTGCAGACGTTCCTGATCCTCCTCGCCGGCGTGCTGCTCAACGCCGGAGCCCAACTGCTCCTGAAAGCGGGCGTCAAGCCGCTGGGTGCAATCGGCGGCGCTCCGGCAACCCTGTTCCCGGCCCTTGCGACCGCGTTCACCCGCGGGCCCGTGCTCGCCGGGCTTGCCTGCTACGTGATCAGCGTCGCCGTCTGGCTGGTCGCGTTGTCGCGCGTCGACGTGTCGATGGCCTATCCGATGCTCTCGCTCGGCTACGTCGTCAACGCGATCGCCGCCTGGTGGCTGTTCGGCGAGGCCGTCGGCGCGGCCCGCTTCGCCGGCATCGCCCTCATCCTGCTCGGCGTGCTGATCGTGGCGCGCAGCTGAATGCACCTTATGGCGGACGCTCCCTTGCTTCCCTTCACCCGGCCGACCATCGACGCGGAGACGATCGCCGCGGTCGGCGCCGTGCTCGCGTCCGGCTGGATCACGTCGGGGCCGCGGGTGCTCGAGTTCGAGTCCGAGCTGTCGCGGCTGTTCGGTGGCCGCCCCGTGCGCGCGCTGGCCAACGGCACCGCGACGCTCGAGGTCGCGCTTCGCGCGGCGGGAATCGGGCCCGGCGACGAAGTGATCACGTCGCCGATCACCTGGGTTGCCACCGCCAACGTGATCGTGGCGGTCGGCGCCCGACCGGTGTTCGTCGACATCGATCCGCGCACGCGCAACATGGATCTCGCGGCGACGGCGGCGGCCATCACGCCGCGGACCCGTGCCCTGATGCCGGTCTACCTCGCCGGCTTGCCGATGCACATGGACGAGCTGTACCGGATCGCGCGGGCGCACGAGCTTCGTGTCATCGAGGACGCCGCCCAGGCGATCGATTCCCGCTGGCAAGGCCGCCGCATCGGCAGCTTCGGCGACCTGGTCAGCTTCAGCTTCCAGGCCAACAAGAACATCACCTGCGCCGAAGGCGGCTGCCTCGTGGTGAACTCCGCCGCGGAAGCGGAGCGTGTCGAGCGGCTTCGCCTGCAGGGAGTCGTGCGAACCGGCGCCGACGGCATGGAGGTCGAGTTCCCGGGTGGCAAGTTCAACCTGACGGATATCAACGCAACCATCGGCCTGCATCAGCTCAGTCGCCTCGACGAGATCACGCACCGCCGGACCGAGCTCGCGGCGCGCTATTTCGATGCCGCCGCTCGCTTCGGCCTCGAGGCGCTCGGCATCGAGCTGCCGCAGCGCCTCCCGCCCCCCGGCGCAGCGACCAACTGGCACATGTTCCAGGTGCTGCTTCCCGCTGAACGGCTGAACGGCGGCCGCGCCGCGGTGATGAACGCGATGCGCGAAACCGGCGTCGGCACCGGCGTGCACTATCCCGCCGTGCACCTCTTCGCCTTCTATCGCCAGCAGGGCTGGCGCGACGGCATGCTGCCCCATGCCGAGCGGGTCGGGCGCAGCATCCTCACCTTGCCGCTGTTTCCGGCGATGCGCGACGACGACATCGAGCTTGTCTGCGCCAGCCTCGCGACCGCGTGCCGGAGCCTCTTGTCGTGAAGCCACCGCAGATCTCGATCGTCATCCCCGTCTACAACGAGGAGGCGGTGCTGCCGGCCCTGATCGGGCGCATCTATCCCGTGCTCGACGCGATGAACGAGCCGTACGAGATCATCTTCGTGAACGACGGCAGCGTCGATCGCTCCACGCACATCCTCACCGAGCAGTTCCATCGGCGTCCCGAGGTCACGCGGGTCGTGCTCTTCAACGGCAACTTCGGCCAGCACATGGCGATCCTGGCCGGGTTCGCGCACGTCCGCGGACAGATCGCGATCACCCTCGACGCCGATCTGCAGAATCCGCCCGAGGAGATCCCGCGCCTCGTCGCCGCCGTGCGCGCCGGCCACGACTACGTCGGCACGTACCGGCGCGAGCGTCAGGACACCTTCTTCAGGCGCTCGGCCTCGCGCGTGATCAACGCGCTGCGCGAACGCACCACGCACATCCACATGACCGATCAAGGGTGCATGCTGCGCGCCTACGAACGCTCGCTGGTCGAGACGATCAACGCCTGTCGCGAGGTGAATACCTTCATCCCCGCGCTGGCCTACACCTTCGCCGCGACGCCGACCGAGATCGAGGTCGCGCACGAACCGCGCCACGCGGGCGAATCGAAATACTCGCTGTACGGCCTGATCCGGCTGAACTTCGATCTCGTGACCGGCTTTTCGATCATCCCGCTGCAATGGTTCTCGCTCATCGGCACGGTGCTCTCGCTGCTTTCGGGCGCGCTGTTCGTGCTCCTGCTGGTGCGCCGCTTCGTCCTCGGCGCCGAGGTCGAAGGCGTCTTCACGCTGTTCGCGCTGCAGTTCTTCCTGACCGGCATCATGCTGTTCGGCATCGGCCTGATGGGCGAGTACGTGGGGCGGATCCAGCAGGAGGTGCGGCGGCGGCCGCGCTATCGCATCACCGCGGTCCTCGAGAGCCCGGGCACCGCCCTCCTCGAGGACTCCGCCCCGGCGCTGCTCGAGGGTCCCGCGGTGCGCGAGAGCGCCAACGCGGCGAAGGAGGCCCGCGCGTGAGAGCGGTCGTGTTCGCGTACTCGAACGTCGGCGACCGGTGCCTGCGCGTCCTGCGGGCGCGCGGGGTCGACGTTCCGCTGGTGGTCACGCACCGTGACGCGCCCGGCGAGACGCTCTGGTTCCAGCGCGTCGCCGACACCGCGCGCGAGCTCGAGTTGCCCGTGCTCGTCAACGACGACCCGGCCGACGCGGGCCTGCGCGCCGCGGTCGAGGCTGCCCGACCCGAGCTGATCTTCTCGTTCTACTTCCGGTCGATGCTGCCGATGGCGATCCTCGGCGTGGCGCCGCACGGCGCATTCAACATGCACGGCTCGCTGCTGCCTCACTATCGCGGCCGTGCGCCGACGAACTGGGCCGTGCTCCACGACGAGCGCGAGACCGGCGCGACCCTGCACGAGATGCTCGCCCGGCCGGACGCCGGCCGCATCGTCGACCAGCAGGCGGTGCCGATCCTTCCCGACGACACCGCGCGCGAAGTCTTCGACAAGGTCACCGTCGCGGCCGAGCAGGTGCTCTGGCGATCCGTTCCGGCGATCGTCGCCGGCCGGATCGCGTATCGCCCGAACGACATTTCGCAGGGCAGCTACTTCGGCGCGCGCCGGCCGGAGGACGGCCGGATCGACTGGTCGAGGCCGGCGCGAGAGGTCTACGCCCTGATCCGCGCCGTCGCGCCGCCTTATCCGGGTGCCTTCACCGAGGTTGGCGGCACCCGCGTGGTGGTGAGCGCGGCACGGATGGCACCGGTGCCGCCGCCGTCCTCAGCGGCGCGCTCGCCTGGGCTGCACGTCGCCGATGGCCGCATCCTCGCCGTCTGCGGAGACGGCAAGGCGATCGACGTCCGTGAGCTGCTGGCGGGCGGCGCGCCGCTCGCCGCAGAATCGCTCGGCGCGCTGCTCGATGGCCGACAACGCGAAGGAGCGTCGCGATGAAGAAGGTCCTGATCCTCGGTGTCAATGGCTTCATCGGCCACCATCTCACGCGCCAGATCCTCGCCGGCACCGACTGGGAGGTTTACGGCATGGACATGGCGTGCAACCGTCTGGACGTCATGGTCGAGCACCCGCGGATGCACTTCTTCGAGGGCGACATCACTATCAACAAGGAATGGATCGAATACAACGTCCGCAAGTGCGACGTGATCCTGCCCCTGGTCGCGATCGCGACCCCGGCCACCTACGTTCGCGAGCCGCTGCGCGTCTTCGAGCTCGACTTCGAGGCCAACCTGCCGATCGTTCGCGCCGCGGTCCGCTACAAGAAGCACCTCGTCTTCCCGTCGACATCCGAGGTGTACGGCATGTGCAGCGACGCGGAGTTCGATCCCGAGAGCTCGAGCCTCGTGTATGGCCCGATCAACAAGCCGCGCTGGATCTACGCGTGCTCGAAGCAGCTGCTCGACCGCGTCATCGCCGCCTACGGCATGGAGCAGGGGCTCGACTACACGCTGTTCCGGCCGTTCAACTGGATCGGACCGGGGCTCGATTCGATCTTCGAAAGCAAGGAGGGATCGTCGCGCGTCGTCACCCAGTTCCTCGGCCAGATCGTCCGCGGCGAGCCGATCCATCTCGTCGACGGCGGCCGCCAGCGGCGCGCGTTCGCCGACGTCAGCGACGGCATCGCGGCGCTGATGCGCATCCTGCACAACCCCGGCGGCATCGCCAGCCGCCGCATCTACAACATCGGCAACCCGGGCAACCACTGGTCGGTGCGCGAGCTCGCCGAGAAGATGCTCGCGATGGCCGCCGACTACCCGGAATACGCGGGCGCGGCGAAGGAGTGCCGGCTGGTGGAAACATCGGCCAAGGACTTCTACGGCGGCGGCTACCAGGACGTCCAGAACCGGGTGCCGAAGATCGACGCCACCGTCGCTGATCTCGACTGGCATCCCTCGGTGACGATGGAGACGTCGCTGCGTCGCATCTTCGAGTCGTACCGGACCGCCGTCGCCGAAGCGCGTGCGCTGACCGAGAGCACTTGAGCGCGCGGCCGTGGCGATGATCGCCATCAAGGTCGACGTCGACACGCTGCGCGGCACCCGGGAGGGCGTCCCTCGCTTGCTTGCGTCGTTCGCCGAAGCCGCCGCAAAGGCGACCTTTCTCTTCAGCCTCGGTCCGGATCACACCGGCTGGGCGCTGCGGCGGATCTTCCGGCGCGGCTTTCTCTCCAAGGTGAAGCGTACGTCGGTGCTGAAGCACTACGGCTGGCGCACCCTGATGTACGGCGTGCTGCTGCCGGCGCCCGACATCGGCCGCGACGCGGCAGCGGCGATGCGTTCGGCACGCGACGCCGGCCATGAATGCGGGATCCACACCTGGGACCACGTGCTCTGGCAGGACAACGTCCGTTGGCGCGATGCGCAGTGGACGACGCGCCAGATGGGCCTCGCGCACGCGCGCTTCGTCGAGATCTTCGGCGCGCCGCCGCCGACCCACGGCGCGGCGGGTTGGCAGATGAACCAAGCCGCGTTTCGCCAGATCGACGCCTGGGGAATGGCCTACGCCTCCGACGGCCGCGGCGCGGGCCCCTATGTCCCCGTGGTCGACGGAGAGGCCCTTCGCCACGTGCAGTTGCCGACCACCCTGCCGACGTTCGACGAGCTGATCGGCCGTGACGGGATCGACGAGCGCAATGTCGCCGATGCGCTGCTGGCACGAACCGCGGGCGCGCACGATCAGGTCGTGACCTTGCACGCCGAGCTCGAGGGGGCGTTGCTCGCGCCGGCGATGCAACGCCTGCTGCGCGGCTGGCGCGAGCAGGGCCACGAGCTCGTCACGTTGGCGCGCTACCACGAGCACGTGCGCGGCCGGCCGTTGCCGCGGCTTCCGATCGCGTGGGGCGAGATTCCCGGCCGCAGCGGAGAGCTCATCGTTTCGCCGGCTGCCGGCGCCGACATCGTGCCGAGCGCGCGCTGAAGCGCTGCGCTCACGCCGCCGCGAGCGCGTCCGGCGCCTAGAGCGCTGCCGTTCCATTTCGTGCGGCCGGCTCGGCGGTGGCGCCCGGACGTCCGGTGCGCTCGATCCACACCGAGTCGCCGAACTCGTGGCTGCGGTAGCCGCACGCTTCGAGCGCGGCGTCGACGCGCACGAGCGTCGCCGCCGGCACGAACGCGCCGAGCAGCGCATGGTGGCTCGTCCGCGGCGGATGGGTGCCGCTGACGATCGCGTCGACGATGCGCAGTGGCGTGGCCGCGCCAAGCCGGTTGTCGGCAACGCCTGGGCCGGCGACGATCCCGCCCGGTCGCGCCGCGGCGTGCTCGAGCGCGCGCGCGACCGTCGTGCCGAGCGCGACGATGCGGCCGCCGCGCCGGCGCGCATTGCCGATCGCAGCGACCGTCGCTGCCGGCACGAGGTACGCCTCGTCGAGCGGCAGGCGCGCATCGAGGGCCGCGTCGCCGGTCGACGACAGCCCGGCGGCGAGCGTCAGCGTCGCGAAGCCGACCCCGCGCGCCGCGAGGCGGTCGAGCAGGCGCCAGTCGAGGACGAATCCGGCCGACGGCGGCTCGAACGCTGCCGGCAGCGCAGCGATCCGCGTCCACACGTCCCAGAGCGCGAGCGGCTGGGCGACGTGCGCGTACTGCACCGGTCGGCCATGACGTGCCATGCCGGCGCGGATGGCGTCGGCGTCGCCGTCGAACTGCAGCTCGACCAAGCGGGCGTGGTCGAGCAGGCGGACGACGCGCGCGCGCAGCGGGCCGAGCGCGAGCAGATCGCCGGCAGCGAGCGCCGGCGGCGGCGGCCGCAGCTCGGTCGGCGTGCGATGGTTGCCGGCGCCGAAGACGACGGCGGCGAATGTGCGCACGTCATCGGCAGCGAGCGAGCGGCGACCGGCGAGGCGGACCTCGATCGCCGCCGCGCTGGCGACATGCGTGCCGGCGAGGCTTGCCGGCAAGGTCGCGGCGTCGTTGGCGACGACGAGATCGCCGGCGACGAGGACGTCGATGAGCGCGCTGCGCGGCCGGTGCGAGATCCGGCCGGCAGCGTCGACGACGAGCAGGCGCGCATCGCGCGGTCGTTGCACCGGTCGGGTCGCAGCCTTCATCGCGCACTCGTCGCGACCGGAGCAGCGCGTTCGCGATCGATCAGGGCGATGAGCTCGCGCGCTGCGTCGCGCGGCCGCTTCAGCGTCGCCGGATCGGCGTCGGGCAGCGCCGCGGCGTGCATCGGCGTGTCCATGTCGCCGGGATCGACGTCGATCACCGCGATGCCGTGGGGCGCGAGCTCAGCGTGCCAGATCCGGCCCATGTGGGCGAACGCGGCCTTGCTCGCGCCGTACGCGCCCCAGCCGGCGTAGGGCGTCACCGCGGCGTCGCTCGTCACGTGGACGACGAGCGCCCGCACGCCGCGCTCCTTCGACTCGCGCGCCGATGCGGCGAGCAGGCCGAGCAGCGCCTTGGTGAGGCGAAACGGCCCGAGCACGTTGGTGGCCAGCGCGCGCTCGAAGTCTTCGCACTCGGTGTCGGCCAGCACGGCGAGCGGCACCGGGCCGAGGCTCGACGCGTTGTGGACGAGGACGTCGAGGCCGCCGAGCCCGCCGCCGACCTGGAGCGCGATCGCGTGGGCATCGTCCTTCTCGGCGACGTCGCCGACGATGCCGTGGCTGCCGGCCACGGCGGCGGCGACGGCACGGACGCGGGCGCTATCGCGGGCGACGAAGGCAACACCGTCGCCACGCGCTGCGAGCGCTTCGACGAGGGCGCGGCCGAGGCCGGAAGTGCCGCCGGTGACGGCGACGCGAAGGGGAGATCGGCAAACGCCGGAGTGCGTCATGATGGTTGCCATTCGGATGCGATGAGGCGAAGGTAGGGTCCGCGGCGGGGCAACACCAGCCCGGTGTCCGACGGCTTGGCAGAGAGTCACCATGACGACAGCGACGACCAACGACGGCGACGCCGAGACGGCATCGCGCGGCGCCGAAGCGACCAGCGATGACCGTTCCGCGGCGTCACACCTGGCGCGCAATCTCGGCGCCTTGCGCCATGCGCGCGGGCTGACGCAGGACGCGCTCGCGCGCGCTGCGGCAGTGCCGCGCTCGACGATCGCCAACCTCGAGTCGGGGGCAGGCAATCCGTCGCTCGTCATTCTCGTCAAGGTGGCGCATGCGCTCGGTGTTCCGATCGACGAGCTGCTCGCGTCGCCGCGCGCGAAGGTGCGCCGCTGGCCGGCTGCCGACGTCGCCTTTCGCGTCAAGGGCCGCGGCGTGACGATCCGCGACCTGGTTCCGGAACCGGTTCCCGACGAGATGATGGAAGTGCTCGACTTCGCGCCCGGCGCGGCGATGGCGGGGACGCCGCACCTGCCGGGGACGCGCGAGTTCTTCACCTGCCTCGACGGCCACGTCAACATCACCGTCGCCGGCGAGCGGCACTCGCTCGCGAGCGGCGATGTGCTTGCCTTTCCGGGCAACCTGCCGCACTCGTACCAGAACGGCGACGCGCTGGCGCCTGCGCGCGGCGTCTCGGTCGTCGTCCTCGCCAAGGCGGGTATCTGAGGCGCTGCCGGCGCGGCTCGGCTATTCTCGCCAGCTTTGCCACCCCGAAGCCGCGCAAGCAGTCGCCGCGGCACGGCCGCTCAGCCGAATGGGAGGCGGCAATAACACGGTGCCCGAAATGACCCACGACTTCCTGTCGCGGCTGCGTCCGCTTCGCGCCGCGCGGCATGCGACGCTGGCGCTGGCGCTGGTCCTGATCGGCTGTGGGCAGAAGACCGATTCGGCGCCCGGCGCTGCCAACGGGCCCGCCGGCGGCGGCCCGCCGCCGGCCGAAGTCGGCGTCGTCACCGTGCAGCCGCGGCCGGTTGGCATCGTCACCGAGCTGCCCGGCCGACTCGAGGCGTCGCGCGTGGCGCAGGTGCGTGCGCGGGCGGCAGGCATCCTGCTGAAGCGCGAGTTCCGCGAAGGCAGCGACGTGCACGCCGGCCAAGCGCTGTTCCGGATCGACCCGAGCTCGCTGCAGGCTTCTGTCTCGGCCGCGCAGGCGACGCTCGCGCGCGCAGAGGCGTCGCTGACGCAGGCGAAGGCGCAGGTCGATCGCTATCAGCCGCTGCTTGCCGAGAACGCGATCAGCAAGCAGGACTACACCAACGCCGTCGCGGCGCAGAAGACCGCCGAGGCCGACGTCGCCGCGGCACATGCGAATCTGCGCACCGGCCAGATCAACCTCGGCTATGCGACCGTGACGGCGCCGATCTCGGGCCGCATCGGCCGTGCACTCGTCACCGAGGGCGCGCTCGTCGGCCAGGGCGAGGCGACTGCGCTCGCGCTGGTTCAGCAGATCGACCCGATGTACATCAACTTCACCCAGTCGACGACCGAGTTGCTGGCGCTCAGGCGGGCAGTCGACAGCGGCAGGTTCCGACGCGCCGACGGCAAAGACTCGGCAAGCGTCGAGGTCGTCCTCGAGGACGGCAGCGTCTACGCGGAGCGGGGCAAGCTCCTTTTCACCGACCTCACCGTCGATCCGACCTCTGGCCAGGTCACGCTGCGCGCCGAGGTACCGAATCCGCGCGGCATCCTGCTGCCCGGCATGTACGTGCGCGTCCGCCTCGAGCAGGCGGAGACGCCGACCGGAATCGTGGTGCCGCAGCAAGCGGTACAGCGGGGCTCGACCGGCGACAGCGTCATGGTCGTCGCCGCCGACGGCACGGTCGCGCCGCGGCCGGTCAAGGTCGGCTCGGCGCAAGGCGGCGAGTGGGTCATCCTCGACGGTCTCAAGCCCGGCGAGATGGTGATGGCCGACGGTTTTCAGAAGCTGCGCGGCGCGGCGCCGGTCAAGCCGGTGCCGTGGCAGGGCACGGCGTCGGCAGCCTCCCCAGCCCCGGCGGCCAGCCGTTGAGGAGCGAGCATGGCGCAGTTCTTCATCGACCGGCCGATCTTCGCGTGGGTGATCGCGCTCTTTCTTCTCGTCATCGGCGGCGTCGCGATCAAGCAGTTGCCGATCGCGCAGTTTCCGACCGTCGCGCCGCCGGCGATCATCGTCACTGCGACCTACCCCGGGGCATCGGCGCAGACGCTCGAGGAGACCGTGATCAGCGTCATCGAGCAGGAGATGAACGGCTCGCCCGGCTTGATCTATCTCGAATCGACGAGCCAGGCCAACGGCGTCGGCTCGATCACGCTCACGTATGAGACCGGCACCGATCCGAACTTCGCCCAGGTCGACGTCCAGAACCGCCTGTCGCGCGCCGCGCCGCGGCTGCCGGCGGCGGTGACGCAACAGGGCGTTCGGGTCGACAAGTCGCGCTCGAATTTCCTGCTCTTCACCATCCTGTCGTCGGACAACCCGGCGTATGACCCGATCGCGCTCGGCGACTATGCCTCGCGCACGGTGCTGCCCGAAATCCAGCGCCTGTCGGGCGTCGGCCAGGCGCAGCTGTTCGGCACCGAGCGGGCGATGCGGATCTGGATCGACCCGGCCAAGCTGGTCGGCTTCAACCTCTCGGTCAACGACGTCAACAATGCGATCCGCTTGCAGAATGCGCAGGTCTCGTCGGGAACGCTCGGCGACCTGCCGATCGTCGCCCACCAGCCGATCAGCGCGACGGTCGTCGTTGCCGGCCAGCTGACGACGGTCGAGCAGTTCGGCGACATCGTCCTGCGCGCCAACACCGACGGCTCGACCGTCAAGCTGAGGGATGTCGCCCGGATCGAGCTCGGCGGCCAGAACTACGGCACTCAGGCGCGGCTGAACGGCAAGCCATCGACCGGCATCGGCGTCCAGCTCACGCCGACCGGCAACGCCCTCGCCACCTCCGACCTGATCCACGCCCGCATGGGCGAGCTGTCGCGCTACTTCCCGCCGGGCGTGAAGTACGACATCCCCTACGACAGCTCGCGCTTCGTCCGGATCTCGATCCGCCAGGTCGTCGAGACCCTGGTCGAGGCGGTGATCCTCGTCTTCCTCGTGATGTACCTGTTCCTGCAGAACCTGCGCTACACGCTGATCCCGACCATCGTCGTGCCGGTCTCGCTGCTCGCCGCGTTCACCATGATGTGGGTGTTCGGCTTCTCGATCAACGTGCTGACGATGTTCGCGATGGTGCTCGCGGTCGGCATCCTGGTCGACGACGCGATCGTCGTGATCGAGAACGTCGAGCGGATCATGAGCGAGGAGGGGCTGCCGCCGCGCGAAGCGACCAAGAAGGCGATGGGCCAGATCACGGCGGCGCTGATCGGCATCAGCGTGACCCTGGTCTCGGTGTTCCTGCCGATGGCGTTCTTCGCCGGCTCGATCGGCAACATCTACCGCCAGTTCTCGCTCGTCATGGTGAGCGCGATGCTGTGCTCGGTCTTTCTCGCGCTGTCGCTCACGCCGGCTCTCTGCGCGAGCTTCCTGAAACCGGTCGAGGCCGGCCACAAGCAGGCCAAGGGGGGCTTTTTCGGCTGGTTCAATCGCGGCTTCAAGGCGACGACGCATGCCTACGAGGGCTGGGTCGCGGCGCTCCTGCGCCGCACCGGCCGCATGCTGGTCGTTTTCGCGCTGATCATCGCGGTCGTCGCCCTCATGTTCACTCGGCTGCCGACGTCGTTCCTGCCGACCGAGGACCAGGGCTACCTGATCGCCAACGTCCAGCTGCCGCCTGGTGCGACGCAGGCGCGCACGCTCGCCGTGATGCAGCAGGCCGAGGGATTCTTCCTCCACCAGCCGGAGGTCGACAAGATGGTGAGCGTGCTCGGCTTCTCGTTCTCGGGCAGTGGCCAGAACGCGGCGCTCGCGTTCGTGCCGCTGAAACCGTGGGACGAGCGAAAGGGCGCCGGGCACTCTGCGCAGGCGCTCGCCGGGCGCGCATTCGGCGCGCTCGCGAGCGTTCGCGACGCCTTCATCTTCGCGCTCGTGCCGCCTGCGATCCCCGAGCTCGGCACCGCGACCGGGTTCGCGTTCCGCCTCCAGGACCGCGGCGGCAACGGCCACGCGGCGCTGCTTGCAGCGCGCAACCAGCTGCTCGGCATGGCGGCGCAGAGCAAGGTCCTCGCCGGCGTCCGCCCCGATGGCCTCGAGGACGCGCCGCAGCTGCAGATCGACATCGACCGCGACCGTGCGAGTGCGCTCGGCGTTTCGTTCGACAGCATCAACGCCGTGTTGTCGACGGCGCTCGGCTCGAACTACGTCAACGACTTTCCGAATGCGGGGCGGCTCCAGCGCGTCGTCGTTCAGGCCGACGCGCCCGATCGCATGCAGCCCGACGATCTGCTCCAGCTCAACGTCCTCAACGCCCAGGGCAAGCCGGTGCCGCTCGCGGCGATGGCGACGACGCGGTGGATCACCGGACCGATCCAGACGATCCGCTACAACGGCTACCCGACGATGCGCATCTCGGGCGACGCCGCGCCCGGCTACTCGACCGGCGACGCGATGAACGAGATGGAGCGCCTCGCCGGCGAGCTGCCGCCCGGCTTCGCCTACGAATGGACCGGCCAATCGCGCGAGGAGCGTCTTTCCGGATCGACCGCGACGATCCTGCTCGCGTTCTCGATGCTTGCCGTGTTCCTCTGCCTGTCGGCGCTCTACGAGAGCTGGTCGATCCCGTTCGCGGTCCTGCTCGCGGTGCCGCTCGGCGTCCTCGGCGCGGTGATCGGCGCGACCTTGCGCGACATGCCGAACGACGTCTTCTTCAAGGTCGGCCTGATCACCGTCATCGGCCTGTCGGCGAAGAACGCAATTTTGATCATCGAGTTCGCCAAGGACCTCGTCGCCGAAGGCAAGGACCTGATCGAAGCGACGCTGCAGGCGGTCCATTTGCGCTTCCGGCCGATCCTCATGACCTCGATCGCGTTCATCCTCGGCGTGTTGCCGCTCGTCGTCGCGACCGGCGCCGGCTCGGCGAGCCAGCGCGCGATCGGCACCGGCGTCATGGGCGGCATGATCACGGCGACCGTGCTTGCGATCGTCTTCGTTCCGGTCTTTTTCGTCGTCGTCCGCCGCATCTTCAAGGGCCGCCTGATCGCCACCGCCGGCGCGGCGTCGATCGCGTCGTCGACGCCGATCGCCGAGGAGCCCGGTGGTGCCTAGCCGCCATCGTCGCCTCGCCGTCGCCGCGGCCGCCCTCGCGCTTGCCGGCTGCACGTCGTTGATTCCGCCCTACCAGCGGCCCGCAGCGCCGGTGGCGGCGACCTACCCGGAGCAAGCGGCGTCGGCGCCGGCCGCCGCCGGCGAGGCCGCCGCCGACGTCGACTGGCAGCGCTTCTTCGCCGACCCGCGGCTGAAGCGCCTGATCGCGCTCGCGCTCGCCGACAACCGCGACCTGCGCGTCGCCGTCCTCAATATCGAGCAGACGCGCGCCCTCTACCAGGTGCGCCGGGCCGACGAGCTGCCGACCGTCGGCGCCGGCGGGTCGGTTTCGCGAACGCCGGTGGGCAGCAGCGTGGTCACGGTCTACGCAGTCGGCCTGACGGTGACGAGCTACGAGCTCGACCTGTTCGGGCGCGTTCACGACCTCAGCCAGGCCGCGCTCGCGCAGTACTTCGCGACCGCCGAGGCGAGGAAGGCGGCGCAGATCAGCATCGTCTCGTCGGTCGCCAACGCGTACCTCAACGTGCTCGCCGACGACGAGCTGCTGCGCGTGACGCGACAGACACTCGAGAGCCGCGTCGAGTCGAATCGCTTGACGAAGCTGCGGTTCGACAACGGCGTCTCGTCGGAGCTCGACTATCGCCAGGCAGAGTCGCTGCTCGAAGGCGCGCGCGCGGCGCTCGCGCAAGCCGAGCGCCAGCGCATGCTCGACGAGAACGCGCTCGTGCTGCTCGTCGGCCAGGCACTGCCGCCCGATCTGCCGCCGCCGCTGCCGCTCGACCAGCAGCAGATCCCGATCGATCTGCCCGCCGGCCTGCCGTCGGATCTGCTCGTGCGCAGGCCCGACATCCGCGCCTCCGAGCAGCAGCTGCTCGCCGCCAACGCCAACATCGGCGCGGCGCGGGCGGCGTTCTTTCCGCGCATCACGCTGACGGCCAGCTACGGTACCGCGAGCAGCGAGCTGTCGGGGCTGTTCAAGAGCGGATCGTGGGCGTTCACGGGCACGGCACAGCTGCTGCAGCCGATCTTCGACGCCGGCCGCAACCAGGCCAACCTCGATGTTGCCCGCGTCGATCGCGACATCGCCGTGGCGCAGTACGAGCGCTCGATTCAGAACGCTTTCCGCGAAGTCTCCGACGCTCTCGCCGGCCGGGCGACGTTCGGCGAGCAGCTGCGCGCCCAGGCGGCGCAGACCAACGCCCTCGCGATCGCGTATCGACTCGCCGATCTGCGCTATCGCTCCGGCGCGGCGAGCTTCCTCGACAGCCTCGACGCGGCGCGGACGCTGTTCGCGGCGCAGACGCTGCTCGTGCAGACACGGGCGCTCGAGCTGCAGAACCTGGTGACGCTCTACCGCGCCCTCGGCGGTGGCTGGAACGAGAACGCCGAGCTCGCCGCCGGCACGACGCCGGCGATCCCGCCGCCGCGATGACCGCTTCGACCGGGCGGCGGAGCAGCCCCGCCGCAGAGCGCAACCGCGGTCCGATCCTGGCAGCGCTCGAGCGGCTGCTGCCGCCGCGAGGCGTCGCGCTCGAGATCGCCAGCGGCACCGGCCAGCACGCGGCGCATTTCGCGGCGGCACTGCCGGGCTGGCAATGGCAGCCGAGCGATGCCGATCCGGAGGCGCTGCCATCGATCGACTCCTGGTGCGCGGGGATCGACAACGTGCGTCCCGCGCTCGTGCTCGACGTCCTGAGTCCGGCCTGGCACGGTGCGCCGGCGCGAGTCGACGCGATTTTCTGCGCCAACATGCTGCACATCTCGCCGTGGCCGACCTGCCCGGCGCTGATGCGCGGCGCGGCGCGTCACCTCGCTCCCGGCGGCTTGCTGCTGCTGTACGGGCCGTACGTCGACGACGATGTGCCGACGGCAGCGAGCAATCTCGCGTTCGACGCTGATCTGCGCGCCCGCAACCCGACCTGGGGCCTGCGCCGGCTTGCCGACGTGGCGCGCGAAGCCGAAGCCGCGGGACTGCAGCTGCGCCAGCGCGTGGCGATGCCGGCGAACAACCTGCTGCTCGTGCTGGCGAGCCGCCAGCGCTAGACCTTCGCGATTGGCGCCAGCGCGTCGAAGTCGGCGTCGCGCTTGGCCTTCCACGCCGCGATCGCCGCCGCCATCTCGGCGGTGTCGAAGATCGCGCTCTGCAGCAGCGCCATCTGCTGCAGCGCCGAGGCGGTCGAATGGTCGCGCGCGTGGTTGAGCGCAAGCTTGGTGCCGGCGATCGCGAGCGGCGACTTCGCGGCGATCGCCAACGCCAGCGCGAGCGCCCGCTCGACGAGCGCTGCGGAGTCGGCGAGCACCTCGTTGACGAGCCCGACCGCGAGCGCTCGCTCGGCACCGACCCGCTCGCCGGTGTATGCCATCTCGCGCGCGACGCCTTGCGGCACGATCTTCGGCAACCGCTGCAGGACGCCGAGGTCGGCCGCCATGCCGATCGAGATCTCCTGCACGGTGAAGAACGCGTCGGCGCTGCAGAGTCGGATGTCGCACGCCGTCGCGAGATCGAGCGCGCCGCCGATGCAACCGCCCTGGATCGCGCAGACGATCGGAAAGCGCGCCTCGTCGAGCGCGGTGAAGCAATCCATCAGCTTCCTGAGCGACTCCTGGAAGCTCAGCCGCTCGCGCGGCGTCGTCGCTGCGAGCGCGAGGTCGCTGCCGGCGAAGACGTCGAGCGACATGCCGGCGGAGAAGTGCTTGCCGGTCGACGAGATCACCAGCGCCCGCGTCTGGCCGGCATCGCTCAGCGCGCGCACCGCGTCGCGCAGGGCGGGGAAGAACTCCGGCGTCATCGTGTTCATCCGCTCGGGGTGATTGAGCTGCAGATGGGCGACGCCGCGATCGTGCGACAGTGCGAAGAAATCGGAGGGCTCGTTCATGGCGGCAGGGCAAGCGATGGACCGGACGATTCGAACCCGCGACGGCCTCGATCTGCATCGACGCAACTGGCCGTCCGGGGGCGCCAGGGGGACGATTGTCATCGTCCACGGCCTCGGCGAGCACATCGGCCGCTATGCGCGTGTCGCCGAGCGGCTGAATGCAAGCGGCTGGAGCGTCGTCGGCTACGACCAACGCGGTCACGGCGCGAGCCCTGGCGAGCGCGGCCGCCTTGCCGCCAGCGACGACTTCCTGGCCGACCTCGCGGCGCTGCTCGACGACGTGCGGCGCGATCCCGAGGGCCCGCTCGTCGTGCTCGGCCACAGCCTGGGTGGACTCGTTGCCGCGCGCTTCGTCGCCGGCGGCCTGGAGACGCCGCAGCCGAGGTGGCAGCGCGACGTCGACGCTCTCGTCCTGTCGTCGCCGGCGCTCGACGTCGGCTTGTCGGCGATTCAGCGCGGCCTGCTGGCGACGCTCGGCGCGGCGGCGCCGAACCTCGGCGTCGGCACCGGTCTCTCCCCGGCCGGTCTCTGCCGTGACCCGAAGGTGGTCGCCGCCTACCGCGCCGACCCGCTCGTGCACGACCGGATCGCGCCGCGCCTGGCGCGCTTCCTCGCCGACGCCGGCCCGGAGGTGCTCGCGCTGGCGCCGCGCTGGCGGGTGCCGACGCTTCTGCTCTATGCCGGCGCGGATCGCCTGGTGGTCCCGGCGGGAAGCGCAGCCTTTGCCCGCGTCGCCCCGCGCGATGTCGTCACCGTGCGCGAATACCCGACGCTCTTCCACGAGATCTTCAACGAACCCGAGCGCGAAGAAGTGCTTTCGGCGCTCGCCGACTGGCTCGATACACTGACCGTCTCCCCGACGAGGAGCCCACGATGAACGCCCGCGACCCACTGCAACCGATCCACAAAGACGAGGCCGAAGCGCTCGGCCGCTTCGCCGCGCGCGTCTGGGACGACGAGATCGTTCCCCAGATCACGAAGTACATCGAGGTTCCGGCCAAGAGCCCGATGTTCGACGCCGATTGGCGCGAGCACGGCTTCATCGATCGCGTCGTTCGCGATGCCGCCGCATGGGTCGAGCGCCAGCAGGTGCAGGGGTTGAAGCTCGAGGTCGTTCGCCTCGAAGGCCGCACGCCGGTCATCTTCTTCGACGTTCCGGCGACGCGCCCGGGCGGCAACGATGCCGATGCCGGCACGATCTGCCTCTACGGCCACCTCGACAAGCAGCCCGAGTTCAACGGCTGGAAGGCGGGCTTCGGCCCGTGGACGCCGCGCTTCGAGAACGGCCTGCTCTATGGCCGCGGCGGCGCCGACGACGGCTATGCGATCTACGCCGCGATCACCGCGATCAAGTCGCTCGACCTGCAAGGCATCGCGCGGCCGCGCTGCGTCGGCCTGATCGAGACCTGCGAGGAGAGCGGCTCGCCCGACCTGCCGTTCTACGTCGATGCGCTGCGCGACCGGCTCGGCGCGATCCAACTCGTCGTCTGCCTCGACAGCGGCGCCGGCAACTACGACCAGCTCTGGCTGACGACGAGCCTGCGCGGCAACATCACCGGAACGCTGAAGGTCGAGATCCTGACCGAGGGCGTGCACTCGGGCGACGCGAGCGGGTTGGTACCGTCGAGCTTTCGCATCCTGCGTCAGGTGCTCGACCGCCTCGAGGATGCAAAGACCGGCAGGCTCCTGCCCGAGAGCTTCTACTGCGCGATTCCGGCCGAGCGGATCGAGCAGGCGAAGGCGACCGCGAAGATCCTCGGCGACGAGGTCTGGAAGCGCTTTCCGTGGGCGTGCGGTGCCAGCGGCGGCCCGACGCTGCCGACGACGACCGATCCGGTCGAGGCGCTCGTCAACCGCACCTGGCGGCCGACGCTCTCGGTCACCGGCGTCGACGGAATCCCGGCGCTGAAGGATGCCGGCAACGTGCTCAGGCCCTACACCGCGTTCAAGCTCAGCCTGCGCACGCCGCCGCTCGTCGACGGCAACGTCGCCGCGCAGGCGCTGAAGACGCTGCTCGAGGACAACGCGCCGTACAACGCGAAGGTCACGTTCTGCACCGACGGCAGGCCGGGCCACGAAGTCGACGCGTCGGGCGCTTCGGGCTGGAATGCGCCGAGCCTCGCGCCGTGGCTCGAGGGCGCGCTGCACGCGGCGTCGCAGGCGCAGTTCGGCGCGCCGTGCGGCTTCATCGGTCAGGGCGGGACGATCCCGCTGATGGCGATGCTGCAGCGGAGCTTCCCGAAGGCGCAGATGATGGTCTGCGGTGTCCTCGGTCCGAAGAGCAACGCGCATGGACCGAACGAGTTCCTGCACGTGCCGTACGGCAAGAAACTGACCGCGGCGGTCGCGCAGGTCATGGCCGCCTCTCCCTGAAGCGCGGCGCGCCTGGACACGGCGCAGCCGGTCGACACCGGGCGCCCGCCGGCAGCCTCGGAGCTTTACGCGCGCTCGCCGCTTCGCCCCCGCGAACGCGGGATTAACGCCAGGCGCGCTCGTCTCAGAATCGTCCTCACACAACATGACTGCGCGGGCGTTCGTGCAGCGGTCCAAAGGAGGACACATGCTCTCGATCCAACGCTTGGGCGTTGCCCTCGCCGCTACGTTCGCCACCGGCGCCGCGCTGGCGCAGGTCGTCATCATCCCCGACACGGCGCTGACCCCCAGCCAAGGGCTTTACAGCAACGCGTTCGGCACCTTGATGGTGACCACCGACGGCGGCAATGCTGCCAACGTCGGCGATCCCTCGGGCCGCAACGACGACGGCTTCCGCGGCCCGATCCCGTTCGGGTACACGCTGACCAACTTCTTCGGCCAGGACTACACCGATTTCTTCCTCAACAACAACGGCAACATCACCTTCGGCGCCGGTCTGGCGGCGTTCACGCCCAACGGACCGCAGGGCGCCACGCAGCCGGTGATCGCCCCGTTCTTCGGCGACGTCGACACGCGCGGGGCGAACAGCGGCCTGGTCTACTACAACACCTCGATCCCGAACGAGACCATCATCACCTGGGACCACGTCGGCTACTTCGGCGCTCATGACGACAAGCTCGATACCTTCCAACTCGTGGTGCGTGGCCCGAACTTCGTGATCCCGGCGGGCGAGGGCCAGATCGGCTTCTTCTGGACCACCATGCAGTGGGAGACTGGCGACGCCAGCGGTGGCAGCGGCGGCTTCGGCGGCACGCCGGCGGCGGTCGGCTTCGGTGACGGCCAGAGCAACGGCTTCGTGCTGCAAGGCTCGACCGCGAACGGCATCGCCAGTGTCGTCAACGACGAGATGATCTGGTTCAACATCAACACTCAGGGCCAGCCGGTCACGATCCTTCCCGAACCGGAGACCTATGCGCTGATGCTCGCCGGTCTCGCTCTGCTGGGCGCGGCGGCACGGCGCCGGCGCCAGGGCTGAAGCGCACGGTGCGCATGGGCATCGGAGGGGCGCTGCGGCGCCCCTTCTCCTTGGCACGGCGCGGTCGCCCGGCTCACGCACGCGTCGTCGCAGACGCAAGCAACGCGCGCGACAGCGCCTCGGCGGACTCGATGCCGTCGACCGCTGCCGACATGATCCCGCCGGCATAGCCCGCGCCCTCGCCGGCAGGAAAGAGACCGCGCACGTTGAGGCTCTGGCGATCGCGGCCGCGCGTGATGCGCAGCGGCGATGACGTCCGCGTCTCGACGCCGGTCATCACCGCGTCGGGTCGCGCGAAGCCGGCGATCTGGCCGTCGAACGCCGGCAGCGCCTCGCGGATCGCCTCGAGCGCGAACGCGGGCAGCGCCGGAGCTTCGGGCGAGCCGAAGTCCGTCAGCGTCACGCCCGGGCGATAGGACGGCTGAATGTCGCCGAAGCTGCGCGAGGCGCGGCGGGCGAGGAAATCGCCGACGAGTTGCCCCGGTGCGCAGTAGCCGCCGCCGCCGAGCGTGTAGGCGCGCGCCTCCCAATGGCGTTGGAAGGCGATGCCCGCGAGCGGGTCGGCCGCGGCGCCGAAATCTGCCGGCGCAATGCCGACGACGATGCCGGCGTTGGCGTTGCGCTCGTTGCGCGAGTACTGGCTCATGCCGTTGGTGACGACGCGCTCGGGCTCCGACGTCGCGGCGACGACAGTGCCGCCCGGGCACATGCAGAAGCTGTAGACCGAGCGGCCGTTGTTCGCGTGGTGGACGAGCCGGTAGTCGGCGGCGCCGAGCAGCGGATGGCCGGCAGCGGCGCCGTAGCGGGCACGGTCGACCAGCGACTGCGGATGCTCGATCCGAAAGCCGATCGAGAACGGCTTCGCTTCGACGTGGACGCCGCGCGCGTGCAGCATCGCAAAGGTGTCGCGCGCGCTGTGGCCGGGTGCGACGATGACGTGCTCGGCCGAGATCTCCTCGCGCAGCGGCGACGCGCCCACCCCGGCCGCGGCTGCGTGCTCGATGACGACGCCACGCAGCGCGCCGTCTTCGATCCGCAGGTCGACGATGCGCGCGCCGAAGCGGACCTCGCCGCCGAGCCGCTCGATCTCATGGCGCATCCGCTCGACGACAGCGACGAGGCGGAAGGTGCCGATGTGCGGCTTGGCGACCCAGAGGATCTCCTCAGGCGCGCCGGCGCGAACGAATTCGTCGAGGACCTTGCGGGCGAGGTGACGCGGATCGCTGATCTGGCTCCAGAGCTTGCCGTCGGAAAAGGTTCCCGCGCCGCCTTCGCCGAACTGCACGTTCGACTCGGGATCGAGGACGCCGCGCCGCCAGAGGCCCCAGGTGTCGCGCGTGCGTTCGCGCACGGCGCGGCCGCGCTCGAGGACGATCGGACGAAAGCCGCCCTGGGCGAGGACGAGTGCGGCGAAGATGCCGCACGGTCCGAAGCCGACGACGAGCGGCCGCGGCCGGCCGGTTGTCGCCAGGTCGGCGGGTGCGTGCGCGGCGGGCCGATAGCGAGTGTCCGGCGCTTCGCGCACGTGCGGGTCGCCGCGATGGCGGGAGAGGACCTCCACTTCATCGGCGACTTCGCAGTCGACGGTGTAGACGGCGACGATGCGCGCTTTCTTGCGCGCATCGTGACCGCGCCGAAAGACCGTGATCGAGCGCAGCGCTTCGTCGGCGATGCCGAGCTTGGTGATGATCGCGCTGCGCAGCGCCGCCTCGGGATGCTCGAGCGGCAGGCGCAGGTCGGTCAGGCGGATCATGGGCGAAGGCACTTGGGTCGATTGTCGCGACCGCCGCCCTCGCGAGCTCGGCCTTCAGTGGAACGCGTCGATCGTCGTCGCGCCCATCAGCGGCTCGAGCACGCGGGCGAGCGGCCGCAGCGCCTCGTAGCGTGCCGCGACCTTATGGGCGTAGGCGAAGAAGCGCGGCAGGTCCGCACAGTACGCGGGCTTGCCGTCGCGGTGCTTGAGGCGCGAAAAGATGCCGAGCACCTTGAGGTGGCGCTGCAGTCCGATCCATTCGACGCTGCGCCAGAAGTCGCCGAAGTCGGCCGGCACCGGCAACGCGGCCTTGCGCGCCGCTTCCCAGTAGCGGATCGCCCAGTCGAGCTCGTGCTCCTCGTCCCACGAGAGGAACGCGTCGCGCAGCAGTGAGGCGAGGTCGTAGGCGATCGGCCCGCGGACGGCGTCCTGAAAGTCGAGGATGCCGGGGTTCGGATCGGCAACCATGAGGTTGCGCGGCATCCAGTCGCGATGGACAGCGACGACGGGCTGCGCGAGCGCCGAAGCGACGAGGGCGTCCGAAGCGGTGCGCCAGACGCCGAATTCGGCCGCGCCCCACGTGGCACCGCATTCGCGCGCCACGCACCACTCGGGAAAGAGCTCGAGCTCGCGACGAAGCAGCGCGTCGTCGTACGGCGGCAGCGCATCGCCGGGCACTCTCCGCTGCCAGACGACGAGGGCGGCGATCGCGTCGCGCATCAGGCGATCGGCGCGCCCGAGGTCGCCCGTCGTCTGCGCCTCTTGCAGCGCGGCGAGATAGAGCTCGTTGCCGAGATCGTCGAGGAGAAGAAAGCCGCGCTCGATGTCGGCCGCGATGACGCGGGGTGCGTGCAGCCCGGCCGTCGCGATCAGGCCGGCGACGTGGACGAAGGGGCGCACGTCCTCGCGCGGCGGCGGCGCGTCCATGACGATGACGCTGCCGCCATCGCTGCGGTCGGCGCGGAAGTAACGGCGAAAGCTCGCGTCGCTTGATGCTGCCCGCAAGGTCGAGGCGGCGACCCTGTGGCGGCGGCCGACCTCGGCCAGCCAGGCGCGGAATGCATCGCCACGTGCCGGATCGCTCCAGGTGATGTCGGCGGCAGGCGAGGAAGGCGGGGTCAAGGGCGGGCGGGAGGCGCGTTGGAGGCCAGGCGGGCAACGCCTCGTGGATAATCGATTCTACAAATCGGCGCCGCTTGGGCATCGCGCACGCGACGCGGTCATTGTCGGGCGCCTCTCATGCGCGAGCCGGCACCGCGCCTTCCCCTGCACCCCGGGTCGCCCGGCGCGGGTGCGATTCCAGGTTCAGTGGACGAATGGGTCCAGCCGCTCGCCGACATTCAAGACTCACCATCGCCCGCCACCGCCCGCGCAACCGCGCACCCTGGCTCGCGGTGCCGTTCGCGGCGTGCGCGCTCGCGGCGACGGCGCAGCAGGCGTCGCCGCCTGCCGGCCCCGCCTCGGCGCCGGCGGGAGCTGCGTCGGCACCCCCTGCGGATGGCGCGTCGGCGCCGCCGATCTCGTTGCGGCTCGGCGAGACGCTGCAGACGCCGCCGCGTGGCGATGCCGGCCGCCAGCTGCCGATCATCCTGCGCGGGCGTGAGGTGCGCGGGCGACCCGATCTCGACGCCAGCGCCGAGGGCGACGTCGAGTTTCGACGCGGCGATGTCGTGATCCACGCCGACAAGCTCACCTACGAGCAAGGCGAGGATCTGGCGCGCGCCACCGGCAATGTCGTCATCAGCCGCGATGGCAACGTCTTCAGCGGCCCGGAGCTGCAACTCAGGGTCGAGCGCTTCGAAGGGTTCTTCCGCATGCCGACCTACCGCTTCGCCCGCACCGGCGCAGGCGGCAAGGCGAGCCTGATCGAGTTCATCGACGAGAACCGAGCGGTCGCCACCGACGCGACGTACTCGAGCTGCAGCGTGTACGACGACAGCGGCGAGCCGGTCTGGATCCTGAAGGCGCGCGAGCTGCGCATCGACAGCGAGGCCAACGAGGGCGTCGCCAAGGACGCTGTGCTGCGCTTCTACGGTGTGCCGATCCTTGCGTCGCCGACGCTCAGCTTTCCGCTCAGCGAGGAGAGGAAGTCGGGCTTCCTGCCGCCGAGCTTCGGCATCGACAGCAGCAGCGGCTTCCAGGCGGCGATCCCGTACTACTGGAACATCGCCCCGAACCGCGATGCCACCTTCACGATGCAGGAGAGTCTGCGCCGCGGCCCCTCGCTCGACACCGAGTTCCGCTACCTCGAGCCCTCGTACTTCGGCTCGGTCGATTTCAAGACCCTGCCGCGCGACAAGCTTGCCGAGCGTTCCCGCTACTCGCTGCGCGGCGATCACGAAGGCGCCCTGCCGTATGGCGCGTTTGCGCAGCTGCACCTGATGCGCGTCTCCGACGACGACTACTGGAAGGATTTTCCCGGCGAGCTGAAGACGCTGACGCCGCGGCTGCTGCAGACCGATCTCCTCGCGACGCGGCCGTTCGGCGACTGGACCACCTACGCGCGGGCGTTGCAATGGCAGGTGCTGCAGACGGTCGACCCGACGACGCGGATCGACTCGCCCTACGAGCGCGCGCCGCAGATCGGCGCTCGCTACGCCGGCCCGTCGCGCGGCGGCTTCGAGGTCGCGCTCGAGACCGAGCTCAATCGCTTCGCCAATCCCGACGACCACTTCGTCGGCAACCGCCAGACGGGCGTGCGCCTGCATGCCCTCGGCAGCATCGCGCGGCCGTTCGCTTCGCCGGGCTGGTACGTGACGCCCAAGGTGTCGTTCAATGCCGCCAGCTACTCGGTCGACCTGCCGTTGGCCGACGGCAGCCGCAGCGCCGCCCGCGTCATCCCGACCGTCAGCGTCGACAGCGCGTGGACCCTCGAGCGCGACGCCACGTTCTTCGGCCGCGCCGTCCGCCAGACGCTCGAGCCGCGGCTCTTCTACGTCAACACGCCGTTCCACAGCCAGGACGCCCTGCCGAACTTCGATGCCGCGGCCAAGGACTTCAACTTCGATTCGATCTTCACCGAAAACGAGTTTTCGGGTGTCGACCGCGTCTCCGATTCCAACCAGCTGACCGCGGGCGTCGTCTCGCGCGTGCTCGACCCCGACAGCGGCGTCGAGGCGCTGCGGGTCGGCGTCGCGCAGCGCTATCGCTTCCGTGACGAATTCGTCACGCCGGAGGGCGTGCCGCAGACGCAGCGCTTTTCCGACCTCCTCGTCTTCGGCTCGACGAGCCTCGTGCCGCGCTGGATGTTCGACACCTCGGCGCAGTTCAATCCCGACAACCATCGCATCGAGCGCTCGCTCGCCTCGGTCCGCTATACGCCGGGCCCGTACCGTACTGTCAACGTCGCGTACCGATTGACGCGGGGCCTGTCAGAGCAGGCCGAGCTGGGCTTCCAGTGGCCGCTGTACGGCCCGGCGCGCGGCGAGCGCAGCGCATTGCCGGCGCGCAGCGGCTGCGGCGGCACGCTGTATGGCGTCGGCCACCTCAACTACAGCATGCACGACAGCCGACTTACGGATTCGATCATGGGCCTCGAGTACGACGCCGGCTGCTGGATCGGCCGGATCGTCGTCGAGCGGCTCTCGACCGGCCGCAGCGAACAGACGACGCGGCTGTTGCTGCAATTGGAACTCATCGGGCTTTCGAAGATCGGAACGAGCCCGCTGCGCGCCCTGAAGGACAATGTCCCCGGCTACACGCTGCTGCGCGACGAGCGCACGACGACCACACCATTCACCCCGTATGACTGACTTGGATTTCCTTTGCCGCCGTGCGGTCGTCGCGGCAGCGATCGGCCTGGCCGCGATCACCGCGGCCGCGCAGCGCGGCGACTACATCGTCGCCGTCGTCAACCAGGAGCTCGTCACCGCGAGCGAGCTGCAGCAGCGGCTGGCGCGTATCCGCGAGGAGGCGACGCGCAACCACACGCAGCTGCCGCCGGCACCCGCGTTGCGCAAGCAAGTGCTCGACTCGCTCATCGACGAGCGCGTGCTGGTCACCAACGCGCGCGAGAGCGGAGCACGGGTCGAGGATCCCGAGCTCGACCGGGCCGTCGCCAACGTCGCCCAGCAGAACCAGATGACGACCGCGCAGCTGCGCGAGCGGCTGCGCCAGGAGGGGATCGGCTACGCCAAGTTTCGCGACAACCTGCGCGACCAGATCCTGGTCGAGCGCGTCCGCGAGCGCGAGGTCGTGAGCCGCATCAAGATCAGCGACGCCGAGATCGACGACCTGATCGAAAAGCGCCGCATCGCCGCCAATGCCGGCAGCGAGATCCAGCTCGCGCAGATTCTCGTCACCGTGCCCGAGGGCGCGCCCGATGGCGTCGTCGCCGAGCGGCGCGCACGTGCCGAAGCGGCGCTGAAGCGCGTCCAGGGCGGCGAGGACTTCGGCGTCGTCGCGCGCGAAGTGTCCGAGGACAGCAACCGCGCCCAAGGCGGTGATCTCGGCATGAGACCGATCGATCGCCTTCCCGATCTCTTCGCTCAGGCGGCGCAGCGAATGAAGCCTGGCGACGTCATGCCGGAGCTGCTGCGCAGCGGCGCGGGCTTTCACGTCCTGAAGCTCGTCGATCGCAAGGGGACGGCTGCGTTCACGATCGACCAGTCGCGTGTCCGCCACATCCTGCTCAGGCCATCGCCCGAGCTCACACCGGAGGCGGCGGCGCGCCGGCTGCTGCAGTTCAAGCGCGACATCGTCGCCGGCACGAAGACGTTCGAGCAGCTCGCACGCGAGAACTCCGAGGACGGTAGCGCGGCGCAAGGCGGCGACCTCGGCTGGGCGACACCGGGGTCATTCGTCCCCGAGTTCGAGGAGGCGATCGCTGCGCTGCCGGTCGGCGGCATCTCCGATCCGGTGACGACGCGGTTCGGCCTGCACCTGGTCCAGGTCGTCGATCGCCGCAAGGTCACGATCGACAGCCGTCAACTGCGCGAGCAGGCGAGGAACATCCTGCGCGAGCAGAAGTTCGAGGCAGCGTTCAACGAATGGCTGCGTGACTTGCGCGGGCGCTCGTACATCGAGTACCGCGACCCGCCGCAATAGCGGCGACAGCAGCCGTGGTGTACGCGAGGAAGCGCTTCGGCCAGCACTTCCTCGTCGACGGGTCGGTGATCGACCGGATCGTCGCGGCGATCGATCCGCGACCGGGACAGGCATTGGTCGAGATCGGACCGGGCCGCGGCGCGCTCACGGCGCCGCTGCTCGCAAGGGCCGGCACGCTGACCGCGGTCGAGCTCGACCGCGACCTCGCTGCCAGGCTGCGCAGGACGCCAGGGCTTGCGGTCATCGAGGCGGACGTCCTCGAGGTCGACTTTGCCGCGCTCCCCGATGCCCTCGCCGGCCGCAAGCTCAGGGTCGTCGGCAATCTGCCCTACAACATCTCGACGCCGATCCTGTTTCACCTGCTCGACGCGGCCGAGCACGTCGAGGACCAGCACTTCATGCTGCAGAAGGAAGTCGTCGACCGCATGGCCGCCGCTCCCGCCAGCAAGGACTACGGCCGGCTGACGGTGATGCTGCAGTGGCGCTACGCGATCGAGCCCCTGTTCGACGTCCCGCCCGAGGCGTTCGAGCCGCCGCCGCGGGTCGACTCGACGGTGCTGCGGATGGCGCCGCTGCCGGCACCCGCGGCGATCGATCCGGCGCTCTTGCGCGAGCTCGTCACGGTTGCCTTCTCGCAGCGCCGAAAGCTGCTGCGCCACACGCTCGGCCGCTGGCTGGAGCAGCACGCAGGCGCGCCGTCATTCGACACCCAGCGCCGCGCCGAGGAGGTTGCGGTTGGCGAGTACGTCGCCCTCGCCGCTGCGCTCATGAAGACGACCCCGACGGGGTCGGCCCCTCCCTCCCGGAGGGAGGGGTTGGCGAAGCAGCAATCCTGACCCGCAGCGCGTGGCTGAACGCGCTACGCGGCGGTCAGCCACCGCGCCGTGTCGAAGGCGCTGCTCATCATCGGCATGTTCGCGCCGAAGCTGTTGTTCGCCGCCGTCTTGGCGGCCTTGACCGGCTTGTCGCTGCCGCTGCTGCTCTGTGCTCCGGGGGCCACTTCCGTCGCCCGCTCCCATGACCCTGTTTCTTGGGAGCGGGCTACTGAAAAGAATAGAAGCACCGGAACGGGACTTTTCGCTCGGCCCAGAAGTCGGCAGCGTCGCGAAAGACGTCGAGCAGTTGCTCGCGCGCTTCGCGGTCGAAGCGCGGGTTGTCCGGAAGCTGCTCGAGGACGACGACGAAGCCGGTTTGCGGGCCGGCCTTGTGGACGAGGTCCGTCATGCAGTCGAACAATGCGTCGAGGTTCTTGCCGAAATGCGCCGGGAAGGTGAAAGACTCGGCGATGCCGTCGAGCACGTCCTGTTTGGATTGCGCTGCAGTCAGATTCGCGTATAGGAAATGCTGGTCGGCGTGGCGCGCCGCCTGCATCAGGTCGTCGACACGGTAGGCCCGTATCGACTGGACGATGTTCGGACGGACTGTCTGCAAGAGCATGTCGCGTTCCTCCTGTTCAAGAAAAATGGCTGCAACGGCTGCGCTCATGGCGTAATGCGGCGAAAACTCGCGTAGTGGTCAGCGGTGTAGTAACACGCCAGGGGTTCCCGCGGCTCCGGCCCGCCGCAGACGATGCGCCTGCCGCCGCGGTCGTGCGCGCCCGGCGTGGGCACGGTGTACTCGCGGTAGAAGCCGCGCCACTGGGCCGGGAGCAAGCGCTCGCGGTTGGCGAAGACGATGCCATCCTTCGGAAAGGCGAACGGCCCACCTTGGTGGATCGCACGCTCGATCACCTGCGCTTCTGGCGGAAGCGAGGCGACGGAAACGGTGACGACGGTCGGCTCGGGCTCGCGCGCGAGGACCGCCCCGATCGACAGCAACCCCGCGACACCGACACCCGCTCCCCACCGGAGCAGTGGCCGCCACGGTTGCAGCCGACCCGACAAAACCACGGAAATCCCTGAACGAACAATCGCGGGATGTTACCGAATCGGTGCGGAAACCTCAACCCTTTGCCACATATTTGGGCACTTGTCGAAGGGATTAAGTCAGCGCACACACCCTTCTGGCGCTTGGCTAGCTCACGATCCGCCGCCTGTCGATTCGATTCATCGGGCGGCGTTCGCGTCAGCGACCGTGAGCGCGGTCATGTTGATGATGCGGCGTACCGTCGCCGATGGCGTCAGGATGTGGACCGGCTGGGCGGCGCCGAGAAGGACGGGCCCGATCGCGATGCCGCCGCCGGCGGCGGTCTTCAGCAGGTTGTAGGCGATGTTGGCCGCATCGATGTTGGGCAGGACGAGCAGGTTGGCCTCGCCGGTCAGCGGGCTCGCAGGCATCAGCTCGTGGCGGTAGGCGCCGTCGAGCGCCGTGTCGCCGTGCATCTCGCCGTCGACCTCGAGCCAGGCGGCGCGGGACTGCAGGAGCGCGAGCGTCTCGCGCATCTTGATCGCCGAAGGCTGGTTGCTCGAGCCGTAGTTGCTGTGCGAAAGGAGCGCCGCCTTTGGCCGCAGCCCGAACCGCATCATCTCCTCCGCGGCCATGACCGTGATCTCGGCGAGCTGCTCGGCCGTCGGGTCGTAGTTGACGTGGGTGTCGACGAGCATCACCTGGCGATTCGGCAGGAGCAGCGCGTTCATGCAGGCGTAGGTCTTCGCGCCTGGCCGCAAGCCGATCACCTGGTCGATGTAGTGCAGATGCAGCCCCGTCGACCCCCAGGTCCCGCAGAGCATCCCATCCACCTCGCCCGTTTTCAGCAGCATCGCGCCGATCAGCGTCAGCCGCCGCCGCATCTCGATCTTGGCAAGCTGTGCCGTCACGCCCTTGCGGGACGTCAACTCGTGGTAGGTCTGCCAATAGCCGCGGTAGCGGTGGTCGTTTTCAGTGTTGACGAGGTCGTAGTCGCGACCGGCCTCGAGACGGAGCCCGAACTTGGCGATCCGCTGGGCGATGACCTCGGGGCGCCCGATCAGGGTCGGCCGCGCCAGGCTCTCGTCGACAACCACCTGCACCGCACGCAGGACGCGTTCCTCCTCGCCCTCGGCGAAGGCGACGCGCTTGTTCACCGCCGCCTTGGCGAGATTGAAGATCGGCCGCATCGCCGTTCCTGATGCGTAGACGAATGTCTGCAGCTTGGCGCGGTACGCCTCCATGTCGGCGATCGGCCGCGCCGCGACCCCCGACTCCGCGGCCGCGCGCGCCACGGCGGGAGCGATCCGCATCATCAGACGCGGATCGAACGGCTTTGGAATCAGGTACTCGGGACCGAAGCTGAGCTTGGCGCCGGCATAGGCCGCGGTCACGACCTCGTTCTGCTCTGCCTGCGCCAGCTCGGCGATCGCGTGCACGGCGGCGATTTCCATCTCGATCGTGATCGTCGTCGCGCCCGAGTCGAGCGCGCCGCGGAAGATGTACGGAAAGCAGAGGACGTTGTTGATCTGGTTCGGATAATCGGTCCGGCCGGTGGCAACGATCGCGTCGTTGCGTGCCGCATGCACTTCCTCCGGCAGGATCTCGGGCATCGGGTTGGCGAGCGCGAAGATGACCGGTCGCGACGCCATCGCCCGCACCATCTCCGCCTTCAGGACGCCGGCCGCCGACAGGCCGAGAAAGATGTCGGCGCCAGCGATCACCTCGGCCAGCGTGCGCAGCTTCGTTGCCTGGGCGTAAACGACCTTGTCCTCGTCCATCAGCTCGGTGCGGCCGCGGTAGACGACGCCGGCGAGGTCGGTCACCCAGATGTTCTCGCGCCGGATGCCGAGCTGCACCAGCAAGCCGAGGCAGGCGAGCGCGGCGGCGCCCGCGCCCGAGGTGACTAGCTTGACGTCCTCGATCTTCTTGCCGCTCACCTTGAGCGCGTTCAACACGCCGGCGCCGACGACGATCGCGGTGCCGTGCTGGTCGTCGTGGAAGACCGGGATTTTCATCCGCGAGCGCAGCGCCCGCTCGACATAGAAGCAGTCGGGCGCCTTGATGTCCTCGAGGTTGATGCCGCCGAAGGTCGGCTCGAGGGCGGCGATGAGATCGATCAGCTTGTCGAGGTTCTTCTCGTTGACCTCGATGTCGAAGACATCGATGCCGGCGAATTTCTTGAACAGGACGCCCTTTCCCTCCATCACCGGCTTGGCCGCCAGCGGGCCGATGTCGCCGAGGCCGAGCACCGCGGTGCCGTTGGTGATCACCGCGACCAGATTGCCGCGCGACGTGTAGCGAAACGCGTTCGCCGGATCGGCGACGATCTCCTCGCACGCCGCAGCGACGCCGGGCGAGTAGGCAAGCGCGAGGTCGTGCTGGTTGACGAGCTGCTTGGTCGCTGCGATCGCGACCTTGCCCGGGGACGGGAACTCGTGATAGTCGAGTGCGGCGCGGCGCAACTCGGCAGACTTCGGATCGGAGTTCGACATGGTCTGGATGGTGCGGTTCGGCGCGGCGGTGGGCCGAGGGTGATCATAGAGTTGACCGCTGCCGGCGAACCGGGATGTTCCCGCCTTTGTCGCATCGCCCGGCCGAGGTCCGCACCGATAATCGCTCGACCATGGCCGACCTCGGCGAATTCGAGCTCATCGATCGCTTCTTCACGCGGCCGGCCCGCCGCGCAACGCTCGGCGTCGGCGACGATTGCGCGCTGCTGCAGCCGACTGCAGGGACGACGCTTGCCGTCTCGACCGACATGCTGGTCGAGGGCCGCCACTTCGTCTCGACCGTCGCTCCCGACCGTCTCGGCCACAAGGCGCTCGCGGTCAGCCTGAGCGACCTCGCAGCGTGCGGCGCGCGGCCGCTCGCGTTCACGCTCGCCCTCGCCCTGCCGCGCGCCGAGGAGGAGTTCCTCGCCGGCTTCGCGCGCGGTCTGTTCGCGCTCGCCGATCGCGAAGCGTGCGAGCTGGTCGGCGGCGACACGACCCGCGGCCCCCTCGCCATCTGCATCTCCGTCTTCGGCGAAGTGCCGGCCGGCGCCGCGCTGCTGCGCTCGGGCGCGCGACCGGGCGACGATCTCTACGTGAGCGGAACGCTCGGCGACGCCCGCCTCGCGCTCGAGGTCTTTCGCGGCACCGCGTCGCTCGGCGATGCGGCATTTCGCCAGGTCCGGCAGGCGATGGAGACGCCAACGCCGCGCAACGGCCTGGGCTGTCGCCTGCGCGGCGTCGCGACGAGCGCAATCGACGTCTCCGACGGCCTCGTCGGCGACCTCCGGCACATCCTCGACCGCTCGGGCGTCGGCGCCGTCGTCGACGTCGACGCGTTGCCGCGCAGTGCCGTCCTCGCCGCCCAACCGCTCGCGCTGCAGCGCCAATGCCTGCTCGCCGGTGGCGACGACTACGAGCTCGTGTTCACCGCCCTCGCATCTCGACGCGATGCCGTTGCCGCGGCTGCGGCCGGAGTCGGCGTTGCCGTGACGCGGATCGGCCACATCGAGCCCGGCGACGGTCTGCACCTCGTCGACCGCGACGGCCACAAGGTCGACAGCGCGTTCGCATCGTTCGACCACTTCCGGACCTGAGGCGCCATGCCGCCCGAGCCCACGCTGCATCGCCCGCTCACGGGCGCCGGGCGCCGCCCAGGCTGGCGCTTCCTGCTCGGCCACCCGGCGCACCTCCTCGCGCTCGGCTTCGGCAGCGGCCTGTCGCCGCTGGCCGCCGGCACCGCCGGAACCGTGTTCGCCTGGATCACGTACGACCTGCTGCTGCTCGGCCGCGACGACGCGGTGCAGGCCCTCGTCTTGCTGGTCGCGCTGCTGGTCGGCTGGTGGGCCTGCACGGTGACTGCGCGCGACCTCGATCAGACCGATCCGTCGGCCGTCGTCTGGGACGAGGTGGTCGCGTTCTGGCTCGTCCTCTGGCTCGTCATGCCGGCGTCGTTGGTGGCGCAGGCGGTCGCGTTCGTCCTCTTTCGCGCCTTCGATGCCGCCAAGCCGGGGCCCGTCGCGTGGGCCGACCAGCGCTTCAAGGGGCGACGCAGCGCTCCGATCGGCTGGGCGCAAGGCTTCGGCATCATCTTCGATGACCTCGTCGCCGCGCTCTGCACCTTGATCGTCATCGCCGCCTGGCGCTTCGTGTGAGCTCGACCGGGCCGATCGAAGCGCTCGTCGCCCGTCTTGCCGGCGCGCTCGTCGCCCGGCGCGCGACGATGGCTGCGGCCGAGTCGTGCACCGGCGGCCTGATCGCCGCTGCATGCACGTCGCGCGCCGGCTCGAGTGCATGGTTCGAGCGCGGCCTCGTCACCTATTCGAACGCCGCCAAGCGCGAGCTGCTCGGCGTCGCGGCAGCGCTGATCGACGCGCACGGCGCGGTCAGCGCCGAAGTCGCGCGCGCGATGGCCGAAGGCGCGGTCGCGCGCACGCCGGCGAGCTTCGCCGTCGCCGTCACCGGGATCGCCGGCCCCGACGGCGGCACGCCGACCAAGCCGGTCGGGACGGTCTGGATCGCGACCTGCGCGCGTGACAGCGTGGCTGACGCCGTGCTGTTGCTGGCGCGGGGCGATCGTGCCGCGGTGCGCGAGCAGTCCGTCGTCCGCGCGCTCGAGCTGCTGCTCGCGCGCGTCGAAGCGGCGCCGCGCTAGCTCGTCAACGCCAGCTGCGCGACCGGTCCCGAGCCGACGCGCGCGGTCTGCTCGGCGAGCATCAGGACGAGGCGCTTCAATCCCTGCCACGGATCGAGCGGCCAGTCGGGATGCTTCAGCCCCTTGACGAGGCCATCACAGACGTGCGCCGCCTCGAGCAGATGCGCGATCGCCGACTCGCTGATCAGCGTCACCGCGCGCTCGAAGACGCGTTCCTTGGCGCCCCAGACGCGCGCCTCGCGCAACGCGAGCGGCAGCGGCTTGCCGGCGGCGAGTGCGTCCTTGACGCGCTTCAGCGCGCGGATGTCTTCGGCAAGCGTCCAGTGGACGAGCACCGGCGCCTCACCGGCGCTGCGCAGCCCGTCGAGCATGCGCAGCGCGCGCGCCGTCTGGCCGGCGAGGACCGCCTCGCCGAGGCGAAAGACGTCGTAGCGCGCGACGTTGAGAACGGCCGCCTCGATCTGCTCGAACGCGATCGTGCCCGGCGGGTAGAGCAGGGCGAGCTTCTGGATCTCCTGGTGGGCGGCGAGCAGGTTGCCTTCGACGCGATCGGCGAAGAAGGCGAGCGCGCGCTGGCCTTCGCTGCCGGCGGCGACGTGCTGGCGCTGCTGCGCGAGCCGCTCGGCGATCCAGCGCGGTAGCGCTTGCCGTTCGATTGGATCGACGCGGATCGCGACGCCGGCGCGATCGAGCGCGCCGAACCAGGCGCTTGATTGCTGCGAGCGGTCGAGCCGGGGCAGCTGGACGAGCGTGATCACGTCGCGGTTGTCGTTCGCCGAGACGAGCTCGCAGTAGCGCTGCAGCGCGTCGGAGCCGTCCTTGCCTGGCTTGCCCGACGGAATCCGGATCTCGATCAGCTGTCGATCGGCGAACAGGCTGAGCGCCTGCGACGCTGCGACGAGCGTGCTCCAGTCGAAGTGCGCGCCGGCGACGGTGTACACCTGACGCTCGCTGCAGCCGGCCGTCCGCGCAGCCGCGCGGATCGAGTCGGCCGCTTCCTGGACGAGCAGCGGCTCGTCGCCCCAGACGGTGTAGAGGGCGCGCAGCTCGCGCTCGAGCTGGCCGGCGAGACGGTCGAGGGCGATCTGCATCGCGGCGCTAGAGCAGGCGCACCGATGCGAGCCGGCGCAGCAGCTGGGAGACGATGTCGGATTGCATTGCGCGATAGAGGAATGCCTCTTCCTGTTCCTTGCCGAGCGCTGCGGTCTCGGTGTACGTGAGCGAGCGCGTCTGCAGGATCTCGCTGTCGGGGATGAGCTCCTTGCCGGTCGCGTTCTGCAGCCGAAAGCCGAACCGCAGACGGAGCTCGAACTCGCGGATCTGGTTGGCAGAAGTCTGCGCAACGACGACCTTCTCGCGCGACTCGGTGAGCGCCTGCAGGACGACCTGCGCGCCTTGCCCCGCTTCGACGACGTGGGTCGTCGGGCTGGCATCGAGGCTCGTCTTCAGCTCGGCGGCAAGCGGCGAGCGCGGCGCGAAGCCCGACAGCTGGATCGTGCCGAAGCCGAGCGCCGGCGGCCGCTTGAGCTCGAAGCCGCAGCCGGCGAGCATGAGCGCGGCGCCGAGGGCGATGCGTCGTCGCATCCCTAGACGACGATGTTGACCAGGCGGCCGGGAACGATGATGACCTTCTTCGCCTCGCGACCCTCGGCGAACCTTGCGAACTCCGGCGTCGCCAGCGCGACGTCTTCGATGTCGTCCTTGTCGGCGTCGGCCGCGACGCGGATCGCGCCGCGCAGCTTGCCGTTGATCTGCAACACGAGCTCGATCTCGGCCTGGGCGAGCGCGCTCTCGTCGACGCCGGGCCACGACGCGTCGAGCAGGTCGCCGTGCTCGGCAGCGAAGCCGAGCTCGTTCCAGAGCGACCACGTCGTGTGCGGGCAGACAGGATAGAGCACTCGCAGCAGGATGCCGACGCCTTCGCGGAGCGGCGCCGCCGCCACGGTCTTGCCGCCGGTGTGCGCCTCGAGCGCGTTGAGGAGCTTCATCGCGCCGGAGACGACGGTGTTGTATTGCATCCGGTCGTAGTCGTAGCTGACCTGGCGCAGCACCGAATGGATCTCGCGCCGAAGCGCCGGCGCGCTGCCGCGCACGGGGCCTCGTGCCGGCGCCGAGTCGATGACATCGGCATTCTTGGCGGCGAACTTCCAGAGCCGCCGGAGAAACCGGTTCGCGCCCTCGACACCGGCGTTGTTCCACTCGAGCGTCTGCTCGGGCGGCGACGCGAACATGACGAACAGCCGCGCGGTGTCGGCGCCGTAGCGGTCGATCAGCTCCTGCGGATCGACGCCGTTGCGCTCGGTCTTGCCCATCTTCAGCATGCCGCGGTATTCGACTCGCGTTCCGTCCGCCAAGCGGCCGCTACGCGAGCCGCCTGCCGGCCCAGGTGTCGCTCCTTCCCGAGTCCCTCCCTCGGGGAGGGAGGGGTCGGCCCCGTCGGGGTCGGTGTTGTCGTGGAGCGGCGTGACCTCGTCGGGCGGGAAATAGTCGACTCCGCCTTGCGGCGTGCTGCGCGCCCAGACGTGGTTGAGCACCATGCCCTGCGTCAGAAGCTTGGTGAACGGCTCGTCGATCGTGACCATCTTCATGTCGCGCATCACCTTGGTCCAGAAGCGCGCGTAGAGCAGATGCAGGATCGCGTGCTCGATGCCGCCGATGTACTGGTCCATCGGCATCCAGTAGCGCGTGCCGGAGCCAACCATCGCCTGTTCGAGCTTCGGGTCGCAGTAGCGCATGAAGTACCAGGCACTGTCGACGAAGGTGTCCATCGTGTCGGTCTCGCGGCGCGCCGGGCGGCGGCACTTCGGGCAGGCGACGTCGATGAACGCATGGTGCCTGACGAGCGGGTTGCCGGTGCCGTCGGGGATCAGATCCTCGGGCAGCATGACCGGCAGGTCGCGCTCGGGAACCGGGACGACGCCACATTGGTCGCAGTGGATGATCGGGATCGGCGTTCCCCAGTAGCGCTGCCGGCTGATCCCCCAGTCACGCAGGCGCCAGCTCGTCTGCCTGCCGCCGAGCCCGCGATGCCTCAGCGCCCTGGCGACGGCGTCGATCGCCGCCTCGTATGCAAGCCCGCTATAGACGTCGGAGTTAACGGTGACGCTGCACGACGTGTCGGCGTACCAATCCTGCCAGTGCTCGTACGAGAAT
>DATAYY010000167.1:0-28533 GCA_036272325.1 Caldimonas sp.
CGGCCTGTCGATCTGCCGCCGGCTGCGCGCCGCCAACGACGTGACGCCGATCATCATGCTCACCGCCAAGGTCGAGGACGTCGACCGCATCGTCGGCCTCGAGGTCGGCGCCGACGACTATCTGCCCAAGCCCTTCAATCCGCGCGAGCTGCTTGCCCGTATCCACGCCGTGCTGCGCCGGCGGCCGCAGGTGGAGGCGCCCGGTGCTCCCGCGCTCGACGCCCAGACCGTCACCTTCGGCCCGTTCGTGTTCGACCTGGCGCTCAGGCGCCTCACCAAGGACGGCGAACAGATCGCGCTCACGACCGGCGAGTTCTCGATGCTGAAGGCGCTGGTGCGCCATCCGCGCCAGCCGCTCTCGCGCGACAAGCTCGCGCAGCTCGCGCGCGGCCGCGAGTTCGAGCCGTTCGATCGCAGCCTCGACGTCCAGATCTCGCGCTTGCGCAAGATGATCGAGCCCGACCCGACGCAGCCACGCTATATCCAGACCGTGTGGGGGGTCGGCTACGTCTTCGTTCCGGACGGGGCTGCGTAAGGCAACAATCGGCCGGTGGCGACCCGTACTGCCAAGCGTCCTTCCTCGACTCCCCTGTCCGAGCGGCTGAGGCCGCCGCAGGCACCGCGCCTCGCCAAGAAGTTCGTCGCCCTCAGCCTCTTCTGGCGCACGTTCTTCCTGCTCGCCCTGCTGCTCGCGAGCGGCGTCTTCGCCTGGGTGCAGACGTTTCGCGCGCTCGAGTTCGAGCCGCGCGCGATCCAGGCGGCGCAGCAGATCGCGAGCCTCGTCAACATCGCCCGCGCCGCCCTGCTCGGCACCGACGGCATCAACCGGATCGCGATCATCAAGAGCGTCTCGACGCTCGATTCCGTCAAGCTCACGCCGCGCGAGCCGAGCGACCACTGGGAGCCGTTCGAGATCGACCGCTTCCAGCGCGTCATCGAGCGCGAGCTGCGCGACCAGCTCGGTCCCGACACCATCGTCGCCAGCTCGATGAACGGAACGCCGGGCCTATGGGTGGGCTTTTCGATCGCGCGGGACTCGTTCTGGCTGAAGGTCGACCCGACCCGGGTCGGGCCGATGTCGACCAGCACGATCGCGCTCTGGGTCTCGATCGCCCTGCTCGCGACCGTGCTCGGCTCTGCCGGCATCGCCCGCCTCATCAACCGGCCGCTCAAGGACCTGTCGTTTGCCGCCAGCCGGATTCGCGAGGGCGAGTACGACTCGCGGCTCGACGAAACGACGATGACGAGCGAGATCCGCCAGGTCAACATGGGCTTCAACCGGATGGCGCGCGAGCTCGCCAAGGTCGAGCAGGACCGCGCCGTCATGCTCGCCGGCATCTCGCACGACCTGCGCACGCCGCTCTCCAGGCTGCGCCTCGAGGCCGAGATGAGCGTCCAGGACGACGAGGCCAAGAGCAACATGGCGATGGACATCGACCAGCTCGACGCGATCATCGACAAGTTCATGGACTACGCCCGGCCGGGCGAGGTCAAGCTCGTCTCGGTCGACGTCGCGACGATCGTCGCGCGCGAGGCGGCGGCGTTTCGCGACACCAGCCAGATCCGGATCCAGTCGAAGGTCGCTCCCGACACGCGCGTCCTCGCCGACGACGTCGAGCTCGGCCGCGTGCTGCAGAACCTGTTCGAGAACGCGCGCCGCTACGGTCGCTCGACCGAGACCGGCATCGCCCGCGTCGTCGTCAGCTATGCGCGCACCGGCCAGTGGGTGATCGTCACCGTGCGCGACCACGGCCAGGGCGTCGACCCGAAGAAGATCGACCAGCTGACGACGCCGTTCTTTCGCGGCGACGCCGCGCGCACCGCGGCGACCGGCGCCGGCCTTGGCCTGGCGATCGTCGAGAAGGCGCTGGCGCGGATGGGCGGCGCGTTCGAGATCACCAACGCCACCGACGGTGGGCTGCTCGCGCACATCCGCCTGAAGCGCGCCTGACGCGAGCATCAGCGGCGCTTTTCCGGTCGTGGCGTCAGGCGTCCTTGACGTCGATGTGGTACGTCGCCCACGGGCACGAGCCGAACCGTTGCCCGAGCGGCTGCGCAGCGGTGTCGGCAAACGCGTCGGCGTCGTAGATCGTCCAGAGCGGGCCGAGGCCGCCGAGCGCCATCGGCTTGCCGTCGAGGTGGATCGCGACGATAAAGCGCCGCCGCGCCGCGTCGGCTGCGCTGATCTGCGCGGCGTAGCCGTCGATGGCGCGAACGAACAGCGTCGTCTTCTCGTTCGGCCTGGCGCCGCATGCCTTGACGACGTCGAGCAGCAACGGGCCGCTCAGCACGTGCTGCTTGCCGTCGTACTCGAGCGTCGGCTTGATCGTGGTTGCCGGGAGCGCTGCGATCGCGGCGAAGTCGAAGGTCTGCGCCTTGCTGAAGGCGAGCTTCTGCTTGGCCATCAGCTGGTCGAGAACGGGATCGAACGGACCTCGGTTGCCGGCGCCGATCGCGCCGCTCACGGTGAGCAGCGGTGGCCCGGACGCATTCTTCGCCGCCGGCGCAGCGACCGCTTCGTGCACGCGCACTGCGCCCGCGGCAGCGCCGACGACGGTCGCGACGAGGAATCGACGTTTCTGCATGCGCGCTCCCGGGATTGGCGAGCGGCGACTGTAGGGGACTTCGCGCTCGCCGGCGGCGGCCTCAGCCGCCGCGCCAGATCAGGCACACCGCGCGCGACTCCATCGATTCGCCGCGACCGACCGGCCCCATCTTCTCGGCCGTCTTCGCCTTGATGCTCACCTGATCGATGGCGACGCCGAGCGCGCCGGCGACACGCTGTCGCATCGCCGCGATGTGCGGTGCGAGCTTGGGCGCCTGCGCGATCACGGTCGCGTCGACGTTGCCGATCTGCCAGCCCGCGCCTTTGACGCGCCGCGCAGCTTCCGAGAGCAGCGCGAGCGAGTCGGCGCCCTGGTACTGCTGGTCGGTGTCGGGAAAGTGATGGCCGATGTCGCCGAGCGCGGCCGCACCGAAGAGCGCGTCGGTGATGGCGTGGCAGAGCGCGTCGGCGTCCGAATGGCCGGCAAGGCCATGCGTGTGCGCGATCTCGACGCCGCCGAGGATGAGCTTTCGGCCCTCGACGAGCGCGTGCGTGTCCCAGCCTTCGCCGACGCGCCAGAGCGGCCCGCGCGGTCTCATGCAACGGCGCGCCGAGCGAGCAGCGCCTCGGCGATCGGGAAGTCGGCCGGATGCGTGACCTTGATGTTCTCGGCCGAGCCGGCGACCAGCTTCGGCCTGAGGCCGATCGCCTCGATCGCCGACGCCTCATCGGTAGCGCCGGGCGTTCGCGTCAGCGCGTCGGCGAGGACGCCGAGCCTGAACATCTGCGGCGTCTGCGCCTGCCAGATGTCGTCACGCGACATCGTCGCGACGGCGCGCTCGCCTTCGGCGCGCTTGAGCGTGTCGGCGACGGGCAGCGCGAGGAGGCCGCCAATGCCGTCGCCGCGGCAGGCGTCGATCAGTGCCTCGATCCACTCGGCGCGAACGAGGCAGCGCGCGGCATCATGAACGAGCACCCAGTCGTTCGGCGCGGCGCCGAGGCCGACCAGCTTGGCGAGGCCGGCAGCGACGGTCGCGGCGCGCGTCGCGCCGCCGCAGCGTGCGAGCGACAGCCGCGGGTCTGATGGCAACCCGGCCAGACCTTCGTAGTGCTGGTCCTCGGGCGCGACGACGACGAGGATCCTGCTGAGGCGCGGCACCGCGACGAGAGCAGCGAGCGTGTGGGCGACGAGCGGTCGGCCGGCGACCTCGACGTACTGCTTGGCGACCGTGCCGCCGGCGCGCGCGCCGCTGCCTGCGCAGGGAACGAGGGCATAAAGGCGCCGGCGGGCAGAGGGCGTTGTCGACATCGAGGCAGGAATCGGTTGCGGCGGAGCAAAGGATATCCGCCGCTTCGACGCCGCCGGAACGCGCCAACTAAAATCGCTGCTTTCTTCACGCGCGGCACGACCGTTCTGCCGCCTCCATGCTTCTCCCCGCCATCGCCCCCGGCAAGCGCTTCGCGCTGCCCCGTCCCCCCGGCTCGGCCGACGCTCTGCTGCTGGCGCGCTTCGCCGAGCACGAGTGCGCGCGCGGTGCAGTGCTCGCGGTCTTCAGCGCGGAGCCCGCCGATGCGCAGCGGCTCGCCGACGAGATCGCGTTCTTCGCGCCGCGCCTGCGCTGCGCCGTCTTTCCCGACTGGGAGACGCTGCCCTACGACTCGTTCTCGCCGCACGAGGACCTGATCTCCGAGCGACTCGCGACGCTGTGGCGGATCGGCCGCGGCGAGGTCGACGTCGTGCTGATGCCGGCGACGACGGCATTGGTCCGCCTTGCGCCGCCCGCCTTCATCGCCGGCACCACCTTTCACTTCACTGCCAAGCAGCGCCTCGACGAAGCGGCGCTCAAGGCGCAGCTCACGCTCGCGGGATACACACACGTCAGCCAGGTCGTCTCGCCTGGCGAGTACGCGGTGCGGGGCGGGCTGATCGATCTCTTCCCGATGGGCTCGTCGGTCCCGTACCGGGTCGACCTGTTCGGCGACGAGATCGATTCGATCCGCACCTTCGATCCCGACACGCAGCGAAGCCTCTTCCCGGTGCCCGAGGTGCGGCTGCTACCGGGGCGCGAGTTCCCGATGGACGAGGCGGCGCGCAACGCCTTTCGCGCCCGCTGGCGCGAGCGCTTCGAGGGCGACCCGACGAAGGTCCGCATCTACAAGGACATCGGCGCCGGCATCGCGACCGCTGGCATCGAGTTCTACCTGCCGCTCTTTTTCGACCAGACCGCGACCGTGTTCGACTATCTCGGCGCCGGCGCGACGATCGCGCTGCACGGCGAGATCGACGAGGCGCTGCAGCGTTTCTGGGCCGACACCCGCGAGCGGCACCGCTTCTTCCAGCACGATCGTGAGCGGCCGATCCTGCCGCCCGAGGCGCTGTTCCTGAAGGCCGAGGAATTCTTCGCCACGTGCAACGCCCACGCGCAACTCGCGTTGCGTGGCAAGAGCGAGGGTGACCCGGCGCCGTGGGCGACTGCCCTTCCCGACCTGAGCGTCGACCGCGGCGCGCCCGAGCCTCTCAAGCGCCTGCAGGAGCACGTCGCGGCAACGCCGCACCGGGTGTTGATCGTCGCCGAGAGCGAGGGCCGGCGCGAGAGCCTGCTCGAGCTGCTGCGCGACAGCCGGATCGACCCGCCGAGCGTCGCGACCCTCGCCGAGTTCGAATCGGGCAGCGACCGGTTCGCGATCGCGGTCGCACCGCTCGCGCAAGGGTTCGCAGCGCGCAGCGACGACGCGGGCGAGGCCGGAACGATCGAGTTCGTCACCGAGACCGAGCTGTTCGCGATGACGCCGGGCGCGCGCCGGCGTCGCCGCCAGGAGCTGACGAGCGACGTCAACGCGCTGATCCGCGATCTCTCGGAGCTCAAGGTCGGCGACCCGGTGGTCCACGTCAACCACGGCATCGGCCGCTATCTCGGCCTGACGACGATCGCCCTCGGCGGCGCCGACGAGGAGCCGGCCGAGTTCCTGCAGCTCGAGTACGCCGACAAGGCGACGCTCTACGTCCCGGTCGCGCAGCTGCACCTGATCGCGCGCTACACCGGCGTCAGCGCCGAAGAGGCGCCGCTGCACAAGCTCGGCTCGGGCCAGTGGGACAAGGCCAGACGCAAGGCCGCCGAGCAGGTGCGCGACACCGCAGCCGAACTGCTCGCCCTGTACGCGCGCCGCGCCGCACGCGAAGGCTTCGCGTTCCGCTTCCAGCCGCACGACTACGAAGCGTTCGCGGCGAGCTTCGGCTTCGACGAGACGCCCGACCAGCACGCCGCGATCCACGCCGTCATCCAGGACATGGTGTCGCCCAGGCCGATGGACCGCCTGATCTGCGGCGACGTCGGCTTCGGCAAGACCGAAGTCGCGTTGCGTGCCGCGTTCGTCGCAGTCACCGGAGGCAAGCAGGTCGCGATCCTCGCGCCGACGACGCTGCTCGCCGAACAGCACCACCAGAACATCGCCGACCGCTTCGGCAAGTGGCCGGTGAAGGTCGCGGAGCTGTCGCGCTTCCGCTCGCCGAAGGAAGTCAGGGCTACGCTCGAGGGCCTCGCCGACGGCACGGTCGACATCGTCGTCGGCACCCACAAGCTGCTCTCGGCCGACGTCAGGTTCAAGCGCCTCGGCCTGCTCGTGATCGACGAGGAGCATCGCTTCGGCGTCCGCCACAAGGAGCAAATGAAGGCCCTGCGCGCCGAGGTCGACGTGCTGACGCTGACGGCGACGCCGATCCCGCGCACGCTCGGCATGGCGCTCGAAGGGCTGCGCGACCTCTCGGTGATCGCGACCGCGCCCGAGCGGCGGCTGGCGATCAAGACCTTCGTCCGCGCCGAAGGGTCGAGCACGATCCGCGAGGCAGTGCTGCGCGAGCTCAAGCGCGGCGGCCAGGTCTACTTCCTGCACAACGACGTGCAGACGATCGAGCACCGGAGGGAGACGTTGCAGGCGCTCGTCCCCGAGGCGCGGATCGCCGTTGCGCACGGCCAGATGCCCGAGCGCGAGCTCGAGCGTGTCATGCGCGACTTCGTCGCCCAGCGCCACAGCGTCCTGCTCTGCTCGACGATCATCGAGACCGGCATCGACGTGCCGAGCGCGAACACGATCGTCATCAGTCGCGCCGACAAGTTCGGCCTTGCCCAGCTGCACCAGCTGCGCGGCCGGGTCGGCCGCTCGCACCACCAGGCATACGCGTACCTGATGGTGCCCGACGTCGAGGGCCTGTCGAAAGCGGCGGCGCAACGGCTCGAGGCGATCCAGCAGATGGAAGAGCTCGGCTCAGGCTTCTATCTCGCGATGCACGACCTCGAGATCCGCGGCGCCGGCGAGGTGCTCGGCGAGAACCAGAGCGGCAACATGATGGAAGTCGGCTTCCAGCTCTACAACGACATGCTCGCCGAAGCCGTGCGGTCGCTGAAGAACGGCCGCGAGCCCGATCTGCTCGCGCCGCTGTCGGCCGTCACCGAGATCAATCTGCACGCACCGGCGCTCTTGCCCGACGCTTACTGCGGCGATGTCCACATCCGCCTGTCGCTCTACAAGCGGCTCGCCACAGCCGCCAGGGACGAGCAGATCGACGCCCTGCTCGAGGAGATCACGGACCGCTTCGGCAAGCTGCCACCGCAGGCGCAGGCGCTGTTCGATGTCCATCGGCTGCGCGTCCTCGCGAAGAGCTACGGCGTCGCCAGGATCGACGCCGGCGAGAGCGTCACGACGATCACCTTCGCGCCGAATCCGCCGGTCGATCCGGCGCGCATCATCGAGCTTGTGCAGAGGAATCGCTTCGTCAAGCTCGCCGGCAACGACAAGCTGCGGATCGAGGTCGGCGCGAAGGTGGTGCGCGAGCGCGTCCAGCTCGTCCGCGACATGCTGCGCTCGCTCGGCACGCCGAAGGTGCTGGAGCCCGCGTGAGCGACGGCGAACGCGAGGTCGCGCCAGGGCTCGCCGTCCGCGGCATCGTGCCGCCGCTTCGCCTTGCCGACTTCGGCCTGATCGCGTTCGACATGGATTCGACGCTGATCTCGATCGAGTGCGTCGACGAGATCGCCGCAGAGGCCGGCAGGAAGGCCGAAGTCGCGGCGATCACCGAGGCAGCGATGCGCGGCGAGATCGCCGACTACAAGGAGAGCCTACGCCAGCGCGTCGCGCTGCTGCGCGGCGTGCCGGCCACCGCGCTCGAGCGCGTTTACGTCGAGCGGCTGCGACTGAACCCGGGCGCCGAGCGCCTGGTCGCGACGTGCAAGGTGGCCCGCCTGAAGACGCTGCTCGTCTCCGGTGGCTTCACCTTCTTCAGCGACCGCGTCCGCGACCGGCTCGGCATCGACTTCGCGCGCAGCAACGTGCTGGAGATCGAGCGCGGTGCACTGACGGGTCGCCTGGTCGACCAGCCGTGGGGCGACATCTGCGACGGCGCCGAGAAGCGCAGGATGCTGCTCGAGACGTGCTCATCGACCGGCGTCGATCCGCTGCGCGCGATCGCGATCGGCGACGGCGCCAACGACCTGCCGATGATGGCGGCGGCCGGCCTTTCGGTCGCGTATCACGCCAAGCCGAAGGTTCGCGCCGCGGCGAGCGTCGCCATCGACGACGGCGGCCTCGACCGTCTGCTCGAGATCGTTCGTCCCGACTAGCGCGTCCAGCGTCGAGCGCGAGGTCGCGTGCGCCGGCCGTAGCGACGCCGGGGGTTAGCTCGCCGACGGCGTGCTGTCGGCGTCGCGCCGCGCCTCGGCCTTCATGCGGATCGCCGCCAGCGTCGTCCGGCTCGTGATCACATCGGTCGGCAGGCGGACGTGGATCAACGCCGGCCGGCCGGACGCGAGCGCGGCGGCGAACGCCGGCTCGAAGTCAACCGTCCGGTCGACGCGGTCGGCCGCCCACCAGCCGAACGAGCGTGCGAGCGCGGCGAAGTCCGGATTGCCGAGGTCCGATCCCGAGACCCGGCCCGGATACTCGCGCTCCTGGTGCATGCGGATCGTGCCGTAGCTGCCGTTGTCGATAACGACCGAGACGATCCGCTTGGCGCCATAAGCGATCGCAGTCGCCATCTCCTGCGCGGTCATCAGGAAATCACCGTCACCGGCGAGATTGACGACCATGCGATGCGGCTCGAGCAAGGCCGCGGCGATCGCGGCGGGCAGACCGTAGCCCATGGCCCCCGATGTCGGCGCGAGCTGGGTGCGACCGGCGTGACGGAGGCCCGCGTAACGATGGAAACGGTGCAGCCAGCCGGCGAAGTTGCCGGCGCCGTTGGTGAACACGGTGTCGTCACCGACGTGGCGATCGATCGCGTGCACGACCTCGGCCATGTCGAGCGGTGCGACCGGCGTCGACACGTGGTTGGCGTCGTAGTCCGCGCGCGCCGCTTCGGTCCATACGCGCCAGCGAACCGTCGCCGGCGGCGCCAGCGCGGCCAGCGCAGGAGCGATGCACGCCATCGACGCGTTGACGAGCAAATCGGCTGCATAGACGCGGCCGAGCTCCTCGGCGCCGGCGTGGACGTGGACGAGCTTTTGCGTCGGCCGCGGTGGCACCAGCAGCTCGTAGCCGCTGGTCGTCATCTCGCCGAGGCGGGCGCCGACCGCGAGCACGAGGTCGGCGTCTTCGACGCGCGCCGCGAGCTTGGGATTGATGCCGATGCCGACGTCGCCGGCGTAGTTCGGATGGCGGTTGTCGAACACGTCCTGAAAGCGAAACGCACAGCCGACCGGCAACTGCCAGCGCTCGGCGAAGCGCTCGAGCGCTTCGCACGCGGCGGCAGTCCAGCCGCTGCCGCCGACGATCACGAACGGGCGCTCGGCCGCCGCGAGCAGCGCGCCGAGGCGCGCCGTCGCCTCGGCCGGGGGCGCCGCGAGCGCCGGCTCGACGCGCGGCAGCACCGGCGCGCTCGTCGCCGCGCGCAGCATGTCTTCGGGCAGCACGAGGACGACCGGCCCCGGCCGCCCCTGCAGCGCGACGTGGAACGCGCGCGCGACGTACTCGGGGACGCGGTCGGGGTCGTGGATTTCGCCGACCCACTTCGCGAAGCCGAGCGTTCCCGGCCCGAACATGTGGCGGTAGTCGACTTCCTGGAACGCCTCGCGGTCGCGCTGATGGCTCGCAACCTGGCCGATGAAGAGCACCATCGGCGTCGAATCCTGGAACGCGGTGTGCAGGCCGATCGCGGCATTGCTGGCGCCGGGGCCACGCGTCACGAAGCAAAGCCCCGGCCAGCCACTGAGCTTGCCTTGCGCCTCGGCCATGTTGCTGGCGCCGCCTTCGTGGCGACAGCTGACGAAGCGGATGGCAGAGCGATGCTCGTAGAAGCCGTCGAGAGCGGCGAGAAAGCTCTCGCCGGGAACGCCGAACGCCGTCGTCGCCCCCTGCGCGATGAGCGCCTCGACGAGGGCGTGGCCGGCGGGGCGGGAAGGGAGAGAAGACATGGCGCGGCGGCGAGCGGCAAGTGCCGAGCATACGGTGCGGATGTGCCGGCCGGGCAACAACGAGGAACGAGACTCTGTACTGCGACTAGCTAGACAGGTCACCGTAGTCGTGGGTGTATTCCCCTGACTCGAACTGGCCGATGCGCTGCGTCCAGCGCTTGCCAGGCCATAGATAGTCGACTCGAAGCGCGGCAGGACGGTAGACCGCGCTGTATACGGTCGGTGATTCCCGATTGCAGGAATAGAGCGGCGGCACGAGGAAACGTCCAGTCAGATTCCCGAGAGTCATCTCATGATCCTCGAGTGCTCGGAGCGCCGCTTGCTGCCGCTGGATCGTTCCCGTCGCAGTTGCCGGCCCGATTGGCGCGCCGACTTCTTGATGGTTCGTGCAGACCGGGACTTGCGATACGGTCGGGACGCGGTCGGGACCGAGGAACACCGTCGCGTAGGCTCCTGAGACGTCGAGCAGCGTTACGTTCTGCGAGAGTGCAACGGGAATGCGACGAAGAGCCTCGACGCCTTCGGCAACGTGCCTGCAGGTCTCGAGCACGTAGCGCAGGATAAGAATGATCGAGAAACCGAGCCCTTCAGCGTGGCTGCCACCGAAGGTTGCGCTTGCAACGAGTCCGTCGGCATTCATTCCATCCAGGCAACCGCCCCACGGCCGCTGAGCCTTGGCGATCACCTCGCGGCCGAACCATGACGTCGACTCGAAGTGGTCAGAGACAATCTCGATCGGAAAGTCGTAGTTGCGAACCAGAGCCGGACCGTCACTTCCGAGCCAGACTGCTTGTGTACAGCCGAAGGGTAAGGGCGGCGGCCGATAGTGGCTGAGCATCTGGTGCGCCCGTTCATCATCGCCGACCAGGGCACAAACATGGTCGTAAGCGGTCAATAGCTCCGGCATGTGCCGGCGCAAGGCAGCCCTGCACTCATCCGATGTCGGTGGCGGTCCCCGGCCGTCTCCGAGGTACCAATGCTCGGCCTCGTCGCGACCGGAATTGAAACGCGTCAGCCAAGCCGGTCCTGGCCGGTCTTCGCGGAGCGCGACAAAGCGCTTCTGCATGAAGTTGACCCCAATTTAGGCTGAGCAGGGACACCGAGTTCAAGCGGCAGAGACCAGGCGCCGTGACCTCGCGGTGCGTCGAGGGTAATCCCGCATTCTTTAATTCACCAAACGGTGAATTATCGAGGCATGGCTTCCGGCACGGTCGTCGAATTCCGCTCGCGCGATGCCGACCGGACGCGCGAGGAGATCCTGCGCGCGGCGATGCTCGAGTTCGCTGCGCACGGCTTCGGTGGCGCCCGCATGGAAGCGATCGCCGAGCGCAGCGGCGTCAACAAGAAGCTCATCTACTACTACTTCGCCGCCAAGGCCGAGCTCTTCCTCGCCGTTCTCGAGCAGACCTACACCGACATCCGCACCGCCGAACGCGAGCTCCGGCTCGAGGCCAGCGAGCCTCTGCAGGCGATCCTCGCGCTGGTCGCGTTCACGTGGCGCTACTACCTCGCGCACCCCGAGTTCCTCGCCCTGCTCAACAGCGAGAACATGCACCGCGCCGGCCACCTCAGGCGCTCGCGCCGGATCCGGCAGATGAACTCGCCGGTGATCGAGGGCCTCGCCGGCGTGCTCGCCCGCGGCGAGCAGAGCGGCGCGCTGAGGAAGGGCATCGATCCGATGCAGCTCTACATCTCGATCGCCGGCCTCGCCTACTTCTACCTCTCGAACAACCACACGCTGTCGACCGTCTTCGGCCGCGAGCTGATGACGGCCGAGGCGCAGGACGCGCGCCTCGCCCACATGCGCGAGCTCGTCGAGGGCTACGTCACCGCGCCGCCGGCCCGCGCCAAGGCGCGGACGGCGCCGACTTCTGCCACGGCATCCCGCTCGACCCCCAGGAGACAACGATGAAGACCCCGCCTCGCCACTTCCGCCTCGTCCTCGCGGCGATCCTTGCCTGCTCCGGCGGCGCCGCAGCGGCGCAGAACTGGAAGCCGACCCAGCCGATCAACCTGATCGTGCCGTGGGCGGCAGGCGGCTCGACCGACCAGATCAGCCGCGTCACCGCCGCCGAACTCGAGAAGGTGCTCGGCCAGACGATCGTCGTCGTCAACCAGCCGGGCGCGTCGGGCTCGATCGGCAGCAAGAGCGCGTTCGACGCGCCGCGCGACGGCTACACCTGGACCGCCGGCGCGGCGCAAGACCTCGGGACCTACCAGACGCTCGGCTCGCTGAATGCGGGCATCAAGGACTGGAACCTGTTCCTGACCGTCGCCAACATCCAGGTGATCGGCGTCAATCCGCAGACGCCGTACCAGAACCCGAAGCAGCTGTTCGATGCGATGAAGGCGAGGCCGAATGCGATCACGGTGGCGACGGCGGGCGTCACCTCGGCCGGCCACAACGCGATGGAGCTGATCGCCAAGGCGACCGGCGTCACCTACCGCCACGTCACCTACGACGGCGGCAACCCGGCCGTCGTCGCCACCGTCGCCGGCGAGGCCGAGGTGACGACGCAGCTCGCCGTCGAGCAGGCGGACATGATCCGCGGCAAGCGCCTCAGGCCGCTGGCGACGGTGAGCGACAAGCCGCTCGACCTCGAAGGCTTCGGCACGATCCCGCCGCTCTCGCAAACGCTGCCTGGCTTCACTGCGCCCGCCAACTACTTCGGCATCTTCATTCCGAAGGGCGTCCCAGACGAGGTTGTGAAGACGATCGAGAGGGCCTGGGTCGAGACCATCAGCAAGAGCGAGGCGATCAAGAGGTACGCGGCGAGCCGCGGCGCCCTGTTCGCGCCGTCATCGGGCGAAGCAGCGCAAGCGGCAGTGTTCCCTGCCATCCAGGCCAACGCGTGGCTGCTCTACGCAGGCGGCAAGGCGAAGGTCTCGCCCGACACCGTCGGCATCCCCAAGCCCTGAGGCCGATCGTGTCGAGCCACGCCAACGAGCTCGCGCCCGACCAGACGCGCGCGCTCGCCACCAGCGAGCTGCGCGGCGGCCTCGGCTGGATCGCGTTCGGCATCGCCGTGCTCGCGCTGTCGCTGCGCATGGACCGGCTCGAAGCGCAGCACATCAATCCGTACACCGTGCCAGGCCTGCTGCCCGGGCTGCTCGGCATCGTCATGATCCTGCTCGGCGCGCTGCTCGTGCTGCGCAGCTGGCAGCGAGGCGGGCGGCTGGTCGGCGGGCCGCACTTCGCGATGACCGGCGTCGCGCTGCGTCGCCTCGCGCTCGTCGTCGGCCTGATCGTCGCCTACGCCGTCGTCCTGCTCGGCCACGGGCTGCCGTTCTGGGCTGGCGCAACAATCTACGTGACCGCGTCGATCGTCCTGCTGCAGGCGCCGCAGCGCGCCGCCGAAGGACGCCGCCTGACGCTGCGCGAGGTCGCGATCGCGCTCGCGATCGGCCTCGCCTCGGGCTTGGTCATCACGTTCGTGTTCCAGGACGCGTTCCTGGTTCGCCTACCCTAGTCGACGCGGATGTTCTCCGGCCTCGCCGACCTCGGCCACGCCTGGCTCGGGTTCATGAACCCGACCTCGATCGCGCTCGGCCTCGGCGGCGCCCTGCTCGGCATCGTCGTCGGCATCCTGCCCGGCCTCTCGGCGACGCTCGTCATCGCCCTCTTGACGACGATCACGATCAAGCTGCCGGCGAACAACGCGATCCTGGTCCTGATCTGCTCGTACGTCGGCGCGCTCTACGGCGGCTCGCGGACAGCGATCCTGCTCAACATTCCGGGCACCGCCGCCAACGCCGCGTCGTGCGCCGACGGCTACGCGCTCGCGCAGCGCGGCGAAGCCGGGCGCGCGATCGGCATCGCCACCTCAGGCGCCTTCACCGGCACCTTGTTCGGCGTCCTCTGCCTGGCGGCGTTCACGCCGTCGCTGGCCGAGGTCGCGCTCGCCTTCGGCGCGTTCGAGTTCTTCTGGCTCGCGTTGTTCGGCGTTGCGATGTCGGGGTCGATCGTCGGCGACGATCCGATCAAGGGCTGGCTGATGGGCGCGCTCGGCCTCTTCGTCGCGCAGATCGGCCAGGAGGGCATCTACGCCTACGACCGCTTCACGTTCGGCTGGGACGAGCTCGCAGGCGGCATCGCGCTGATCCCGGCGCTGGTCGGCGCGTTCGGCCTTGCCGAGGTCCTGACGACGCTCGCTGATCCGGTCGAGAAAAAGCTCGTCGACGTCAAGGATTCGGTGCTGCCGCGCTTTCGCGAGATCTTCCAGTACTGGCGCACCGTCCTTCGATCCGGCGTGATCGGCGTCCTGACGGGTCTCCTGCCCGGCGTCGGCGAAGACTCCGGCGCCTGGATGTCGTACGCCGCGGCGAAGGCGACGAGCCGGGAGAAGCACCTGTTCGGCAAGGGCTCGATCGATGGCCTGATGGCGGCCGAGACCGGCGACATGGCGTCGATCCCCGGCCACATTATCCCGTGCCTCGCGCTCGGCATCCCGGGCTCGGCGCCGTCGGCAGTGCTGATGGCGGCGATGATCATCCACGGCATCCAGCCGGGGCCGATGATGATGATCGCGCACCCGCACTTCGTCTACGAGGTCGTCGCGATGACGTCGCTCGCGACGGTGACGATCCTGATTTTCGGCCTCTTCCTGGTGAAGCCGCTGCTCGTCATCCTGCGCATCCGCCGCACGGTGCTGATGCCGATCATCTTCCTGCTCTGCACGGTCGGCGCGTTCGCGACCGCCTCGCGCCTGTTCGACGTCTACGCGATGCTCGCGATCGGCATCGGCGCGTTCTTCCTGCGCCGGGGCGGCTACCAGATGGCGCCGTTCGTGCTCGGCCTCGTCCTCGGACCGCTGCTCGACAAGAGCTTGCGCCGTGGCCTCGTGCTCTCGGATGGCAGCATCGCCCCGTTCTTCACCCGGCCGATCTCGATGGCGTTCGCGATCGTCACGATCTTCACGCTGCTGCTCTACGTGCCGGCGTTCAAGGCCGCAGTGCGGCGCGTCACCGGCGGCGCCGGCGCGCTCGTGCGCTCGGCCGTTGGCAGCACGCCGCGCGGCGGCGACGCGGCATGAAGATCGCGCTCTGCAACGAGGTGCTCGCCGGGCTGCCGCTCGAGCGCCAATGCGAGATCACAGCAGCGCTCGGCTACGACGGGCTCGAGATCGCACCGTTCACCCTCTCCGATGCGCCCGACCGACTCGAGTCGGCAGAGATCGCGCGCGTGCGACGCACGGTCGAGTCGTTCGGCCTCGTCGTCACCGGCTTGCACTGGCTCCTCGTCGCGCCACCGGGCCTCTCGGTCACCGATCCCGACCCGCGCGTCCGCGCCTACACCCTCGAGGTCGTGACCAGGATCGTGCGCCTGTGCGCCGAGCTCGGCGGCAGCGTCCTCGTGCACGGCTCGCCGAAGCAGCGCCAGATCGCTGCCGGCGAGAGCCACGCGACCGCGCGCGGCCGGCTGCGCGACTTCCTCGCCGAGGCAGCGCGCGTCGCCGAAGCGAGCGGCGTCACCTACTGCATCGAGCCGCTCGGCCCGGCCGAGACGGCGCTCATCAACACCGTTGCCGAGGCGGCCGAACTGGTGCGCGAGATCGGCCGGCCGCCGCTCAGGACGATGATCGACTGCAGCGCCGCCGGCGCGGGCGAGACGCAATCGGTTCCCGATCTGATCGATGCCTGGCTGCCGACGGGACTGATCGCGCACGTCCAGGTCAACGATCCCAACCGGCGCGCGCCCGGCCAGGGCGAGATGCGCTTCGCGCCCATCTTCGCGGCGCTGCATCGCCACGGCTACGACCGCACGGTCGCGGTCGAGCCGTTCGACTACGTTCCCGACGGCACCGGCGCTGCTGCCTTCGCCGCCGGCTATCTGCGCGGCATCCGCGAGTCGCTCGCCTGACGTCATGGCGCCCGACTTCGGCTCGCCGTGCTCGCTGCGCTGCACGCGCACCCATCACTCCTGAAGGACAGCCATGGCCACTCGCCGCCTCGGAATCATCATGCACGGCGTCACCGGGCGGATGGGAATGAACCAGCACCTCATCCGCTCGATCTGCGCGATCCGCGCCGAAGGCGGCGTCGTGCTCGCGAACGGCGACCGCGTCATGCCCGATCCGCTCCTCGTCGGCCGCAACGCCGTGAAGATCGAGGCGCTCGCGCGCGCCCACGGCATCCAGCGCTGGGGGACCGACCTCGACGCCGCGCTCGCCAGCCGCGAGGACCAGATCTTTTTCGATGCCGGCACGACCCAGATGCGGCCGCAGCTGCTTGCGCGCGCGCTCAGCGCAGGCAAGCACGTCTACTGCGAGAAGCCGATCGCGACCAACCTCAACGAGGCGGTCGAGATCGCGCGCATAGCGCAGGCGTCCGGGCTCAAGCACGGCGCGGTGCAGGACAAGCTCTTCCTGCCGGGCCTGCGCAAGCTCGACATGCTGCGCCGCGCCGGCTTCTTCGGCCGCATGCTCTCGCTTCGCCTCGAGTTCGGCTACTGGGTCTTCGAGGGCGACCTGCAGCCGATCCAGCGACCGTCGTGGAACTACCGCGCCGAAGACGGCGGCGGCATGATCCTCGACATGATGTGCCACTGGCGCTATGTGCTCGACAACCTGTTCGGCGAGGTGCAGTCGATCTCGTGCCTCGGCGCGACGCACATCCCGACCCGCTGGGACGAGAGCGGCAGGCCGTATCAGGCGAGCGCCGACGACGCCGCCTATGCGACGGTGCAACTGAAGGGCTTCGGCGGCGAACCGGTGATCGCGCAGCTCAACATGTCGTGGGCGACGCGGGTTCGCCGTGACGACCTCGTTACCCTCCACGTCGATGGCACCGATGGCTCGGCGGTCGCCGGGCTGCACGTCTGCCGCGCGCAGTCGAAGGTGGCGACGCCACGGCCGGTCTGGAATCCGGACGTCAGGCAGCCGATGAACTTCTTCGACCAGTGGCAGGAGATCCCCGACTCGATCGCCTACGACAACGGCTTCAAGATCCAGTGGGAGCATTTCATCCGCCATGTCGTCGATGACGAGCCGTATCGGTGGACCCTCGGCGAAGGCGCCAAGGGCGTGCAGCTCGTCGAGGCCGCGCTCGCGAGCTGGAGGGAGCGGCGCTGGATCGACGTCCGGCCGCTCGCGATCTGAACGCGACGTCAGAGGACGAACGACGATGCCTTCTTCCACCGCCCTGAATCTCCCCGTCGCCGACGGGCGGCTCGAGACGTACGCGTTGCGCGGCAGCGCGGCCTTCACCGCCGCCGCGCCGACGCGGCCGTTCACACGCATCGCCTATTCCGCAGCGCACGTCGTCGCTGATCCGTCGGCCACGGTGGATCCGTGGGTCGCGGCCGCAATCGACTGGGACGCGACGATCGCCTATCGCCAGCGCCTCTGGCGTCTCGGCCTCGGCGTCGCCGAAGCGATGGACACGGCGCAGCGCGGCACGGGCCTCGACTGGCCGACCTCGCTCGAGCTCATCGAGAGGAGCCTCGATGCGGCGCGCGACATTCCGGGCGCGCTCGTCGCCTCCGGCTGCGGCACCGACCACCTCGATCCCGCCGCCGCGCGCAGTGTCGACGACGTGATCCACGCCTACGAGGAGCAGATGGCGGCGATCGAGCAGAAAGGCGGCAAGCTGATCGTGATGGCAAGCCGGGCGCTGGCGCGCATCGCGAAGAGCCCGGCCGACTACGAGCGCGTCTACGACCGCGTCCTGATGCAGTCGCGCCAGCCGGTCATCCTGCACTGGCTCGGCGAGATGTTCGACCCGGCGCTCGCGGGCTACTGGCTCGGCAGCGATGGCGCGCGCGGCGACGCGACCCTGCGTGCGATGGACGTCGCGCTCGGCGTCATCGCTGCCAATCCGGGCAAGGTCGACGGCGTCAAGATCTCGCTGCTCGACAAGGAGCGCGAGATCGCGATGCGGCGCCGCCTGCCCGAGGGCGTCCGCATGTACACCGGTGACGACTTCAACTACGCCGAGCTGATCGCCGGCGACGGTATCGGCGCCGCCACGAACCAGCAGCACAGCGATGCGCTGCTCGGCATCTTCGATGCGATCGCGCCGGCGGCGAGTGCCGCGCTCGCCGCGCTCGCTGGCGGCGACGTCGCTGGCTTTCACGCCATCCTCGCGCCGACGGTGCCACTGTCGCGGCACATCTTTCGCGCGCCGACCCGCTTCTACAAGACGGGCATCGTCTTTCTCGCCTGGCTGAACGGACACCAGCGCCACTTCACGATGATCGGCGGCCAGCAGAGCGCGCGTTCGCTGCTCCACTTTGCCGACACGTTCCGGCTCGCCGACGCGGCCGGGCTGCTCGAGCAGCCGGAGCTGGCGACGGCCCGCATGCGCCAGCTGCTGGCGCTGCACGGCGTCGATGGCTGAGCAGGGCTTGAGGCATGCGCGACTTCTCGGCCGACCACCGCTGGCTCTCGATCAACACCGCAACGCTGCGCGGCGCCGGCACGCTCGACCGCATCATCGCCGCGTGCGCTCGCCACGGCATCCGTGCGATCTCGCCGTGGCGAGACCAGGTCCACGCGATCGGCGTCGAGCGCACCGCAGCGCTCGTTAGCGAGCACGGCCTCGCGCTCTCGGGCTATTGCCGCGGCGGCATGTTTCCGGCGATGGATGCCGCAGGCAGGAAGCGTGCGCTCGACGACAACCGGCGCGCGATCGACGAGGCGCGCGCGTTCGACGCCGCGTGCCTCGTCCTCGTCGTCGGCAGCCTGCCGGGGGCGCTCGAAGGAACGCCGCAGTCGAAGGACCTTTTCGCGGCGCGCGCGGACGTCCACGATGGCATCGCCGCGACGCTCGAGCATGCGCGCGCCGCCGCGATGCCGCTCGCGATCGAGCCGCTGCATCCGATGTATGCCGCCGACCGCGCCTGCGTCAATACGCTCGAGCAGGCGCTCGACCTCTGCGACGCGATCGATCCCGCGTCGGGCGGTGCTTCGGGCGGCGAGCGATCGTCCCGAGCCCCCCTCGGCGTCGCGGTCGACGTCTACCACGTCTGGTGGGACCCCAAGCTCGAAGCGCAGATCGCGCGCGCCGGTCGCGACCGCCTGCTCGCGTTCCATGTCTGCGACTGGCTCGTGCCGACCAAAGACCTGCTCAATGACCGCGGCATGATGGGCGAGGGCGTGATCGACATCCCGCGCATCCGCGGCTGGGTCGAGCGAGCCGGATTCACCGGCTATAGCGAGGTCGAGATCTTCTCGAGCGACAACTGGTGGAAGCGCCCCGACGACGAAGTGCTGCGAACGTGCATCGAGCGGCACCGCTCGTGCGTGTGAGCTCAGGCCGCGCGCGCCGGGCGCGCTAGGCCGCCGCCGGCGCGAGCGCCGTGCGCCGGGCCTTGTGGACGTTGATCGCGGTCGTGATCAGGAGCGCCTGCGCGATCGCGATGCCGAGCCAGACGTCGGCCGGCCGGTGCATGTCGAGCAGCGGTCCGAAGACGAGCGGCGCGAAGGCCTGACCGATGTCGAGGCCGGAGTAGACGACGCCGTAGACGCGGCCGGTCGCATTCTCCGGCGCGGCACGCTTGACGATCAGGTCGCGCGACGGCCCCGCGATGCCGGCGGCAGCGCCCATCAAGGCGAACAGGGCGGGCACGGCGAGCGGCGCGACCGGGGCGTAGCCGATCGTCAGTGCGATCGCCGCCGCGGCCGAGAAGCCGATCGCGACGATCCGCTCGCAACGCGACGGATCGGCGGCGAGAAAGCCTCCGATCACCATGCCACCGGCGCTGGCGACCATGTAGAAGGTGAGGCACATCGCGGCCCAGCGCGTCGGCACGGCATGCAGCAGGCGCGCTGCCTCAGGGGCGAACGCCTGGATGCCGCCGAGCACGACCGCATAGAGAAAGAAGAAGCCGAAGCACATCCACACCGCGGGAATGGCGAGGAAGCCGAAGCTCGCCTGCCCGTTGGCGCGCGCCTTCGCCGACTTCGGTGCCGCAGCGCTGGTCATGTCGATCGTCAGCCGGGATCGGTTGAGGACGAGGACGATGAGGACGACAAGCGCCAGCACGCCTGCCGATGCCAGCGCGACGCGCCACGAGAACGCGAGCGCGATCGGCACCAGCATCGCCGGTGCGAGCGCCCAGCCGAGGCTGCCGGTGATGCCGTGGACGCTGAACGCGTGGCCGAGCCGCGAGGCGTGGATCTTGCGATTGAGCAGCGTGTAGTCGACCGGGTGGAAGACGCCGTTGCCGACGCCGGCGACGATCGCAAAGCCGACCAGCATCGCGTAGCTCGTGCTGGCGGCAAAGCCGAACGCCGCGGCAGCGAGCAACGTGATGCCGCCGAACAGGATCGGTCGCGGCCCGAAGCGGTCGACGACGAAGCCCGACAACGTCTGGACCGAGCACGAGACGATGAAAAATACCGTCAGCAGGAAGCCGAGCTCCGCGTAGCTGGCATGGAACACGTCCTTCAGCCACGGGAAGAGCGGCGGCAGCAGTAGCTGGCTGAAGTGGCTGACGCAGTGGGCGAGGCCGACCAGCCCCATGACGGCGGCGTCGCTTCGACGCGAAGGCGAGAACGGGGCTGCGAGAGTGCTCATGAAGGCGAAGGCAATCGGTCGTGGGTCAGCGCGGTGCGCGCTGACCCTCTATCGTAGACGGCGCCGTGCAGTGACGTCGCCGCAGGGCTGTCGTTCCGATCCTCGGTTCGTCGCGCGCTGCTGCGGCACGGCCCCACGCCGGCGCAGTTCGTCGCCAGCCGCTGGCGGCACGTTCCGGCCCGGCCGACCATGGCGCACGTTTTCCGCTCAGGAGCACACGATGACCTTCGCTCGCCGTCCCTTCCTCGCCCTCGCCGCCCTCACCCTCGCCCTCGCCGTCGCATCGCCATCGGCGTTCGCCGCCGACACCGTGCGCGGCACGGGCGTCGCAGCAACCGATCGCCGTGACGTCGGCGCCTTCGTCGGCGTCGCCGTCGGCGGATCGATTGCGGTTGTGCTTCGCCAGGGCAACCGCGAGGCGATCGAGATCGTCGCCGACGACAACGTCCTGCCGCTGATCGAGACCGAAGTCCGCGGCAGCGGCGACGAGCGAACGCTGCAGATCGACTTCGTCAAGAACGCGCGCGTCGAGCCGCGCACCCCGATCGTCGTCACCGTCGACTTCGTCCGCCTCGAGCGGCTCGCGCTCGGCGGCTCGGGAAGCATCGACGGCAAGGCGATCAAGACGGCGAAGCTCAAGGCTGCGATCGGCGGCTCCGGCTCGATCGGCCTCGGCGGCATCGATGTCGGCGATCTCGCGGTCTCGATCGGCGGCAGCGGCAGCTTTCGCGCCGACGGCCAGGCTCGCAACCTAGCGGTGAACATCGGTGGCAGCGGGCATTGCGACGCCGAACGGCTCACCGCCAGCGACGTCACGGTGGCGATGGCCGGCAGCGGCGACGCCCGAGTCCACGCCGACAGCGCGCTCAAGGCAACGATTGCGGGCAGCGGCGATGTCTACTACAGCGGCGCAGCGACGCCGCATGTGGCCATCGTCGGCTCGGGACGCGTCAAGAAGCTCTAGCGCACCGGCAAATCGGAGCGGCCGGCCATCGGCTCGCTCCTGCCGTGTGTCGGCTGTAACAAAACGTAGAACGAAGCCGCGCCTAGACTCGCGGGCAGCGAAAGGCGCCACGACCGGCGCCTTTCGGCACAGGAGCAGCCATGTTGACATCGCTCTTCGGGGACTTGCGAGCGGCGCGCGACGCGAAGGCGAAGGCGGCCGACTTCGAAGAGACCCAGGTCGTCAACAGCAGCCCCGACTTCGCGGCGACGGCGATCATGGAGAGCATCGCCACCGAGGTCAACGAGCGCGGTCAGATCATCGACCGCCACGTCAGCGATCTCGTCGTCACCGGCTCGCCGGCGCAGGCGATCCGCGAGCACTTCGCGACGACGCGCGCCGATCTCGAGACGGCGACGTCGATGATCACGCTGCTCGACCCCGTCGGCGTCTGGGCCTCGTCGGTCGTCAAGGCGCTCTCCGACGCCGGTGGCCGGCCGATCGAGAAGCTCCACTTGCGCGAGCACACGACGCTGCGCACGATCGCGATGATCGAGCGGACGATGCTCGTGCGCCGCAACGAGGACACGCTGCGCATCTTTCACGCCGACGTGCGTGCGCCGGGGCCGGAGAACGCCGAGATCCCGGTCGCGCTGATGGAGCGCAGCCAGATGACCGCGGTCATCATCGGCCCGATGCAGCCGCACGCGATCGATGCCTTGCTGGCGTCGCTGCGGCACGCGACCAGTCTCGCGACGTGGCGCTGCGCGCACCTGCTGTTCCAGCTGCCGCCGAACGCCGCCTGGATCGAAGACAAGGTGCACGCGATCGCCTGGCCCGAGCGCTTGCACATGCACATCGTCAGCGAGCCGATGACCGGCGCGTCGTCGGTCTGGAACGCGATGCTCAACGTCTGGAACGAAGCCAAGCTGGAGCCCGGCTGGGACCCGGCGGCGGTCTCGCCGATGCTCGGCACGAGCGACTTCCCGATCAAGGTCGGCGAGCTCGACCTCAAGGGCGCCGCGAGCGCAAGGCAAGCCGAGGCGGATGCGGCCGCGGCCGCCGTCGCTGCGGCGACGGGCCAGGGCGTTCTCGATGCAGCGCGCGGCCGCCAGGCGCTCGCCAGCCTGCGCAAGCTCGACGGCCTGCTCGGCTGCGCCCTGGTCGACGCGGCGACCGGGCTCGTCCTCGCCCACGAGGCGCGCGATCCGCAGGCGATCGACATGGAGCTCGCCGCGGCCGCGTGCGCGCAGGTGCTCGCGAGCCAACGCGCCGCAGCGCAAACGATCGGGCTCGCCGATCCGATCGACGAGATCATCACCACCGCCGGATCGCGCCACGTCCTGATCCGTGCCCTGCAACGCCACGCCGACCTCGTCCTCGTGGCGCTGCTCGAGAAGCACCGCACCAACCTCGCTCTGGCCCGCTTCCAGTTGCTCGAGGTCGAGCGAGGCCTGCCCTGAGAGCGCGGACCGCCGCCTCACGCCCCGGCTGACCGGGCGTCGCTTCGCGTCTTCAGCGCCAGCGCCTTGTTGGCGAGCGCGTCGGCCTTCTCATTGCAGCGATCGCCGTTGTGGCCGCGTACCCAGCGCACGCTGACACGACGCGCGTCGGCGAGCGCGAACAGGCGCTTCCACAACGTCTGATTCGCGACCGGATCGCCTTTCGAATTGCGAAAGCCCTTGCGTTCCCAGCTCGAGCGCCATTCGGTGAGTCCCTTCAGCACGTACTGGCTGTCGGAGACGAGCTCCACCTCGGCGCCGGCAGGAACGAGCTCGAGCCCTTCGATCGCCGCCGTCAGCTCGGCGATCTGGTTGGTGCCGAGGCCGATGAATCCGAAATGGTCGACCTCGTCGCCATCGGGAGCAATGACGACGGCGCCCCAGCCGGCGGGCCCGGGATTGGTCGGCGCGCAGGCGCCGTCCGTGTAGGCGGTCCATTTCATCGCCCGATCGCTCCGCCATCGTCGATCTCGGCGGTGGCGCGAGTCTTGTGCTGGGTGACAGCGACCGGCGCCGGAGCTGCATGTGCTTTCGGGCGTGCATCGTTGCGGATCAGGCCGACCAGGCGCATGCCGCGGACGCGCTTGACGGCAACGATGTAGTAGAGCGCGCCGAACACCGGCCACCAGTGCTCGCCGGCGCGCTCCATCCATGCGAACCTCGCCAGCCAGCGGCTCGACCGCACCGGCGGCACGTAGCAGCCGAAGCGGCCGGCCTCGACCTCGAAGCTGAGCAGGCGCAGCCAGTCGCGCAGCCGCCGATAGCCGACGAACTCGCCCGCGTGCGGCAGGAACAGCTCGGAGGACGAGCCCGGAACGAGCCGGCGGCGCAAGCGCCCGAGGCGCTGACGAACGCCCCACAGGCTCGCCGGATTGAAGCCGACGATGATCGCGCGACCTTCTGGAACGAGGACGCGCTCGACCTCGCGCAACGCGAGATGCGGATCGCGCGCGAGCTCGAGCGCATGCGGCAGGATGACGAGGTCGAGCGTGCCGGCGGCGAACGGCAAGGCGTCGAAGTGACAGCGTAGGCTTGGCGGTGTCGCGACCCAGGCGCGGCCGCCGGAGTCTTCGGCCAACGGCGCGGCCGGCGTGCCGCGCTCCGGTTCGTCCTCGCTCGGCCGGGGTGCGTCGTCCGCGGCCGACTCGACGGCGAGCCAGCGATGCGGCATGCGATTGGCCTGCAAGGCATCGAGTTGCGGCAGCCCGAGCTGCAACGCATGGAACCCGAACAGGTCGGCAACGGCGCGGTCGAGATGGCGCCGTTCCCACTCGAGGAGAACGTGTCCCACCGGGGACCCGAGCCATTGGGGCAACTGTATGATCGGTGCTTTCGTCATGAACCTGACCGCTCTGCCCGCGTTCACCGACAACTACATCTGGATGATCGACGACGGCGCCCGCGCGATCGTCGTCGATCCGGGCGAGCCGGGGCCGGTGGCCGACGCACTCGATGCCCGTCGGCTCGAACTGGCGGCGATTCTAGTGACCCACCACCACGCCGATCATTGCGGTGGCGTCGATGCGCTGCGGCCGCGCCTGCGCGGCCCGGTGTACGCCCCGGCGCACGAGCGGGTGCCGCAACCGAGCATCGGTCGTGAAGAAGGCCACACTGCAGAAGCGCTCGGCCTCACCTTCGAGGTGCTTAATATCCCGGCCCACACCGCCGGACACATCGCTTACGTCAGCCGCGCCGGCGCCGGCGAGCCGATCGTCTTCTGTGGCGATACCCTGTTCTCGGCCGGCTGCGGCAAGCTCTTCGAAGGCACAGCGGAACAGATGTACCACTCGCTCTCCAAACTCGCCGAGCTTCCGGATGCGACCCGCGTCTGCTGCGGACACGAGTACACGCTGGCGAACCTGAAGTTCGCCCACGCGGTCGAGCCCGACAACGACGACGTCGTCCGCCACCGCAGGCACTGCGAAGAGCTACGCGCCGCCGGCAAGCCGACGTTGCCGTCGACCATCGGGCGGGAGCGGCGCATCAATCCGTTCATGCGCTGTGCCGAGCCGGCAGTGATCGCAGCGGCGCGCGCCCACGGCGCCGCGAGCCAGAACGGCAGCGACGTGTTGGCGGCCTTGCGCAGCTGGAAGAACGAATTCCGATGACGACCCGAACCGACACGCGGCCCCCGGCGGCGGCGCGAACCCTGCTCTGGCTCGCACTGCCGATCGTTCTCCTGGCGGGCTGCGCGTCGGCGCAGTGGCCGCCCTCCGCCAGCCAGGCACCCGAAGCGCCGGTGGCAGTCGCCGCCGCGCCGGCGACGCCGGATGCCGCGAAGAGGGCGCAGAACGCAGCGTCGGCGGCGGCGTCGCCCGCAGTCGATGCCGGCGACGAGACGGTCGCCGCGCCGGTTCCGGTCGACCCCGTTCGCCCCGACGTCCACCTCGATCTCGACGAGCGCGCCGCACGGGTCGACCTCTGGGACCGAGTCCGCCGCGGTTTCGCGATGCCCGACCTCGACAGCGAGCTCGTTCGCGAGCGCGAGCGCTGGTACGCGTCGAGGCCCGACTACGTCGCTCGCATGACCGAGCGCGGCGGCCGCTATATGTTCTACATCGTCGAGGAGCTCGACAAGCGCGGCATGCCGACCGAGCTGGCGCTGCTTCCCTTCGTCGAGAGCGCCTACAACCCGCAGGCGATGTCGGTCGCGCGCGCATCGGGGATGTGGCAGTTCATTCCGTCGACCGGCCGCAACTTCGAGCTCAAGCAGAACGTCTTCCGCGACGACCGCCGCGACGTCCTGGCATCGACGCGCGCCGCGCTCGACTACCTGCAAAAGCTCTATGGCATGTTCGGCGACTGGCATCTTGCCCTTGCCGCCTACAACTGGGGCGAGGGAAGCGTCCAGCGCGCGATCGCGAAAAACCAGAAGAAGGGCTTGCCGACCGACTACCAGAGCCTGCACATGCCCGCCGAGACGCAGGGCTACGTGCCGAAGCTGCAGGCGGTCAAGAACATCGTCAGTCGGCCGGCGGACTTCAACCTGCAGTTGCCTCCGCTCTACAACCACCCTTACTTCCTGAGCGTGCCGATCGAGCACGACATCGACGTCGCGCTCGCGATCAGGCTCGCCGACATGCCGCTCGAGGAGTTCCAGTTCCTCAACCCGCAGATGAACCGCCCGGTCATCCTCGCCGCCGGAACGCCGCAGATCCTGCTTCCCTACGACAACGCAAACCGGTTCGTCCGCGAGCTGCCGCTCTATCGCGGCGCGCTCTCGACCTGGACGACCTGGGTCGCGCCGAAGAGCATGAAGCCGGCCGAGGCCGCGCGCGCGGTCGGCATGAACGAAGAGGCGCTGCGCGAAGTCAACTCCATCCCCGCGCGCATGGTGATCAAGTCAGGCTCGACGTTGCTCGTGCCGCGCAACGGGACCAGCGTCGCCGACGTCTCGAGCATGGTCGCCGACAACGCGACGATGGTGCTCGCGCCCGATGCACCGCCGCTGCGCAAGGTCTCGCTGCGCGCAGGCAAACACGACAGCGTCGAATCGATCGCGCACCGCTACCGCATGAGCGCGAGCCAGGTCGCGCAGTGGAACGACGTCGGCACCGGCGCCCGCTTCGCGCCCGGCCAGACGATCGTCGTCTACGTCACACCGAGGGGGCACAAGGGCGCCGCGCCCGCGTCGACTCACATCGCCACCAACGAGCATGGCACGCGCGTCGCCCACAGCAAGCACCGCAAGGGTGCCCAGCCCGCGGTCGCGACCGGCAAGACGACCAAGAGCGCCGGCGCGCAGAAGCACGTCGAGATCGCGAACAACTGAACGCGCTCGGCAGCGCGCCGCGGTTCAGCGCCGATCGAAGAAGGCGTGCGCGATCGTCCCGAGATCGACGTACTCGAGCTCGCTGCCGACCGGAACGCCGCGCGCGAGCCGCGTGACGCGGACCCCGCGCGCGCCGATCGCTTCGGCGAGAACGTGCGCGGTGGCCTCGCCCTCGGCGGTGAAATTGGTGGCGATGATCACTTCCTCGACGCGGCCGTCGTTGGCGCGGTCGAGGAGCTGGCGGGCGCCGATCTCCGACGGCCCGACGCCATCGAGCGGGCTGAGGCGTCCCATCAGCACGAAGTACAAGCCCCGGTAGCTGCCGGTGCGCTCGAGCGCGGCCTGGTCGGCGGGCGTCTCGACGACAGCGAGCTGGCGCTGATCGCGCGATGGGTCGAGGCAGATGCGACAGACCTCGGCCTCGGTGAAGGTGTGGCAGCGGGCGCAATGGCGAATGCGTGCGACGGCATCCTCGAGCGCGGCGGCGATCCGGCGCGCGCCTTCACGGTCGTGCTGGAGCAGGTGCCACGCCATCCGCTGCGCGGACTTGACGCCGACACCGGGCAGGCGCCGTAGCGCCTCGACCAGACCTTCGAGAGAGGGTTCAGCGGCCAATCGCGGGCACTAGAACGGCAGCTTCATTCCGGGCGGCAGCGGCATGCCGGCAGTGAGCTTGCCCATCTTTTCCTGGCTCACTTCCTCGGCGCGCCGGATGCCGTCGTTGAAGGCGGCGGCGACGAGATCCTCGAGCATCTCCTTGTCGTCGCCGAGCAGGCTCGGGTCGATTGCGATCCGCTTGACGTCGTGCTTGCACGTCATCGTCACCTTGACCAGGCCGGCGCCCGATTGGCCCTCGACCTCGATCGTCGCCAGCTCGTCCTGCGCCTTCTTGAGGTTTTCCTGCATCGCCTGCGCCTGCTTCATCAGGCCGGCCAGCTGACCCTTCATCATGTCTGTGCTCCTTTGAATTCGTCTCGCGCGACCGTGGGCTCAGGACGCCGGGCCCGCCTGCGGCTTGACCGACCCGGGAACGATGCGGGCGGTCTTGTATTGCGCCATCAGCGCACGGACGAGCGGATCCTGCTCGATCGCCCGCTCGGCCTCGGCCTGGCGGCGGTCGCGCTCGGCGGCGTCGCGCGTCGCCGGCGTGTCGACGGCCGCGGCGGCGTCGACTTCGAGGCGAAGGCCGCGGCCCACAGCCTGGCTCGCCGCCGTCTGCAGCCGCTCTCGCAAGGCCGGCGCCCGCAGGTTTTCGCGCTCGACGCGCAGCTGCCAGATCTGCTCGGCTCCCGTGTCGACGATGCCGATGCATTCGGCCTGCATCGCCAGCTCGCGCACCATCGCGGCGATGGCGCCGGCAGCGACCAGGCGCTGCACGAGCGAGCACCAGAGATCGGCCGCTCGGGTGCCGTCGATTTGCGGACGGTCGCGTTCGCCCGCCGTTGGCAGTGCCGTGCGAGGCGCCGCGATCGGCGCCAGGGCGGTGGTCAACACAGCAGTTGCCGCCGCGGCGACCGGTGCGACGGCGGTCGGCACCGCGACGGCCGGCTCGCCGTGAGCCGCCGCCTTGCTCGCGCGCGTCGTGGGCGTCGAGGCCGGGCCCGGTGTGGTCGACGCGGCGGCGCGATCGGGCGGCGCGAAAGCGAGCATCCGCAGCAGCACCATGACGAGCCCGCTGTATTCATCCGGCGCCAGCGCCAGCTCGGCGCGACCGGCGAGCACGATGCTGTAGAACAGCTGCGTCTCGTCGGCAGGAAGCAGTGCCGCAAGGCGCCCTGCGTCGGCACCTTCGGGATCGCCGCCATCCGCCGCGCCGGGAACCGCCTGCACGACGGCCATCTCCTGGAGCA
>DATAYY010000168.1:0-21291 GCA_036272325.1 Caldimonas sp.
CCGGTGCGCCGCACGGCGCCGGCAGCGAGCTGTCGTGATGCCAGTAGACCTCCATCGGCATGACCCAGGTCTCGGGGACGAGAACGTCGCCGACGTGATGGGCCGGATCGATTCCGCCGGAGATCCCGCTCATGACCAGCCGCTCGATGCGGAAGTGGTCGATCAGGGTCTGCGTCGTCATCGCCGCGTTGATCATGCTGACGCCGCTGAGGACGATGACGACGCGGTTGCCGCGCAGGACGCCGGTCGTGAAGCGCTGACCGGCGATGGTCACGTTCTGGCGCGAGCGCGTCTCGGCGATCAGGAGATCGGCTTCGGCGCCGAACGCGGAGACGACGCCGATCCGCGGCGTGCAGTCGCCGAGGCAGCGCTCCGCCGCGTGCGCGTGCGGCGCGATCGCGAGCGTCGTCGCGATCGCAAGGCGGACGAGGAGTCGACCCACCGCGCCAGCGACCTGGGCGCGGCCGGTTCCTCTGGTGCGGTTCATCTTCGCCACGCTCGTGTGCGCGACGTTCATGCCGGCAGCGCCGCCGTCGCAGCGCGGCGCTCGCCCTGGCGGAGCGCCCAGTCGATGTGCTCGCGCACGAGCTCGCTGGCGCCGTCGCGCTGCGCCGCGAGGGCGGCAGCGATCGCCGGATCGCCGGTCGCAGCGAACGCATTGCCAAGCGCGACCGCGACGTTGCGCTGCCAGCGCTCGAAGCCGATGCGGCGGATCGCGCTGCCTTCGCTGATGCGCAGGAACGCCGCTTCGTCCCACGCCCAGAGCTCGAGCAAGGTCGGCGCGTCGAGGGCTGGCCGGGTGTCGAAGTCGGCGATCGGGCTGGTGCGGGCGTACTTGTTCCACGGGCACACGAGCTGGCAGTCGTCGCAGCCGTAGACGCGATTGCCGATCGCGGCGCGCAGCTCGACCGGAATCGCGCCATGGTGCTCGATCGTCAGGTACGAGATGCAGCGGCGCGCGTCGAGCGTGTAAGGCGCGACGATCGCCTGCGTCGGACAGATCTCGATGCACGCGCTGCAGGTGCCGCAGTGCGCACCGACCATCGGCGACTCGGGCAAGGCGACGTCGACGAAGATCTCGCCGAGAAAGAACATCGAGCCGGCGTCGCGGTCGAGCGCGAGCGTGTGCTTGCCGCGCCAACCGATGCCGCTTCTCGCCGCGAGCTCGACCTCGAGCACCGGCGCCGAGTCCGTGAACACGCGGTGGCCGACCGGGCCGACCGCTTCGGCCAGGCGGTCGGCGAGCTGGCGCAGGCGCTGGCGTAGCACCTTGTGGTAGTCGCGGCCGCGCGCGTAGAGTGAAATCGTCGCCGCGCGGGGGTCGGCGAGGCGGTCCCATTCGATCGCCTGCCAGCCCGGCGCCGTCGACGGCGGCAGGTAGTCGAGCCGCGCCGTGATGACCGAGAGCGTCCCGGCGACGAGCTCGGCGGGACGGGCGCGCTTCATCCCGTGCACTGCCATGTAGTCCATCTCGCCGTGAAAACCGTTGTCGAGCCATGCCGCGAGCCCGGGCTCTACCGTGTGAAGATCGATCCCGGCGACGCCGATCTGGGAAAATCCGAACGCGCGCCCCCACTCGCGCAGTTGCTCGAGCAAGGTCGCGCCATCGAGAGGATGAGGATCGATCACCGGTGTCGTCGCCGCTTGTACCGTCGATTCTAGAAACGCGCTGCGCCGCCTGGCCCGACGAGGCGGCGTGCGCCGCCACCGCCCTGAGTGTCGCCCGCCGCCCTGCCCTGCGCGCCGCCTTCGTCGAGCTGCACGGCCCGCTCGGCGCCGGCAAGACGACCTTCGCGCGCCATCTGCTGCACGGACTCGGCGTCGAGGGCCCGATCAAGAGCCCGACCTACACGCTGATGGAGCCGTACCGCGCCGGCGACGCGGCGGGAGCGTTCGAGATCGCGCACTGCGACTTCTACCGCTTCGACGACCCCGGCGAATGGGAAGACGCCGGCTTTCGCGACGTCTTCGCGGCTCCGGGCCTGAAGCTCGTCGAATGGCCCGAGAAAGCCGATGGCCTGTTGCCGCCCTGCGATCTGCGCGTCTCGATCACGCCGAGCGAGAGCAGCGACGCACGCTCGGCGTGCTTCGAGGCGATGAGCGAGACCGGCCGGGAGCTGCTGCCGTGACCTCGCGTCGGCAGGCGATCGGTCGCCTGGGCTCGCTCGCGCTGCTGCTCGGCGCGCGCGAGATCGCCTGGGGCGCGGCGATCGTCGCCGTCCGCGTCTGGCCGGCGGACGACTACACGCGGGTGACGATCGAGTCCGACGCGGCGCTGAGCGCACGCCACTTCCTTGCCATCGCGCCCGACCGGCTCGTGATCGACGTCGACGGCCTCGAGCTCAGCCCGCAGTTGCGCGAGCTGGTCGGCAAGGTGCAGCCCGACGACCCGTACATCGCGCGCGTGCGCGTCGGCCAGAACCAGCCGCGCGTCGTTCGCCTCGTGCTCGACCTCAAGCAGCCGATCGCACCCGAGCTGTTCACGCTCGCGCCGGTCGCCGCCTATCAGCACCGCCTCGTTTTCGATCTCCACCCGATGCACGAGCGCGACCCGCTGCTCGAGCTGATCCAGGACCGCGAGCAGGCCGAGCAGAAGGCGGCGCAGGCAGTGCAGGACGCCCTCGGCGAGTTCATCGGCCGGGTTGGCCAGGCCGCGTCGGCAGCGACGACGACCGCCGCGGCCGGCACTGCGCTGTCGCCGCCGCTCGGCGCCGCGGCGCCACCGTTCGCCGCATCGGCGCCGCCGGGGGCGCGCGCGCCAGCCGCCGCCGGCCACCCCAACGACGCTGCCGCAGCGCTGCCAGCGCAGATCGCGCAGGCCAAGATCGATCGCCTCGTCGTCGTCGCGATCGACCCCGGTCACGGCGGCGAGGATCCCGGCGCGACCGGCCCGAGCGGCCTGCGCGAAAAGGACGTCGTGCTTGCAATCGCAATGCAGCTGCGCGACCGACTCAACGCGAACCCCAACATGCGCGCGATGCTGACCCGCGACGCCGACTTCTTCGTGCCGCTGCAGGATCGCGTCAAGAAGGCCCGCCGGGTCCAGGCTGATCTCTTCGTCTCGATCCACGCCGACGCTTTCATGACTCCCGACGCGCGCGGGGCGTCGGTGTTCGCGCTCAGCGAGCACGGCGCGACGAGCAGCGCGGCGCGCTGGATGGCGAACCGGGAGAACGCCTCCGACCTGGTCGGGGGAACCAACCTGCGCCACAAGGACGAGACCGTGCTGCGCACGATGCTCGACATGAGCACGACGGCGCAGATCAAGGACAGCCTCAAACTCGGCGGCGAGGTGCTCGGCGAGATCGGCAAGGTCGGCAAGCTCCACAAGGGCAGCGTCGAACAGGCGAGCTTCGCGGTGCTGAAGGCGCCCGACGTGCCGTCGATCCTGGTCGAGTCGGCGTTCATCTCGAACCCCGGCGAAGAGGCGAAGCTGCGCGACCCCGACTATCGGGCGCAGCTCGTCGCGGCGCTCGCGACCGGGATCCAGCGCTACTTCGCGCGCAACCCGCCGCTCGCGCGCTCGCGCCAGCTCTGATCGATCATCAATGCCTTCCGGCCCTCGGCCGCGCAGGAACACCATGCTGCATCCCGACGCTCGCACCCTGATCGACCTCATCGCCGCGCGCGGCCTGCCGGCGACGCACACGCTGACGCCGGTCGACGCGCGCGCGTTCTACCGCGACCGCCGTGGCTTTACCCAACCGCCGGCACCCGACGTCGGCGGCATCGTCGAGACGCGCTGCGACGGGCCGCACGGCGCCATCGCGCTGCGGATCTATCGCCCGATCGGTGCCGGCGCGACAGCGACCCGCGGCGCCGCCCTGTTGCCGGCGCTGGTCTACTACCACGGCGGCGGCTGGACGATCGGCGACCTCGACACCCACGACGTGCTCTGCCGCCAGCTCTGCAACGGCGCCGGCGCCGTCGTCGTCGCGGTCGACTACCGGATGGGCCCGGAGCACCGCTTTCCTGCCGCGGTCGACGACTGCCTCGCGGCGACGTACTGGGTCCGTCGCCAGGCAGCCGAGCTCGGCGTCGACGCGAACCGGCTCGCGGTCGGTGGCGACAGCGCCGGCGGCAACCTCGCCGCCGTTGTCGCGATCCTCGCCCGCGATGCCGGCGACCTGCCGATCGCGTATCAGCTCCTCATCTATCCGGCGACCGACATGCGGCGCGGCCACCCCTCGCACAAGGTCAACGGCAGCGGCTACCTGCTGACGACCGAGACGATCGACTACTACCACGACCACTACGTCGCCGACCCGGCCCACGACCTCGACTGGCGGGCCTCCCCGCTGCTGCACCCCGACGTGTCACGGCTGCCGCCGGCGCTCGTCATCACTGCCGGCTTCGATCCGCTGCGCGACGAAGGGCTCGAATACGCCGATCGCCTCGTCGCGGCGGGCAACCGCGCTGCCTACGTCTGCTTCGAGCGGCAGATCCACGGCTTCATCACGATGGGCAGAGTGATCGACGAAGCGCATGCCGCGGTGAACTTGTGCGCCGCCGAGTTAGCACGCGCGCTCGGCCGATAGCGACGTTCGAAGAAGAACGGCGACGCGCCGCAAAGGCGCGCGCCGCACTCCCGATTCGGCAGATCAGCCTGCCGACGCCGGCTTGACGGCGGCCTTCGCCTTGTGCGCTTCCTTCTTCGTCGCATCGCCGGTCTTTCGACCCGCCTCGGCCATGCCATGGCCGGCCTCGCGCGCCGCCTCGGCGGTGCCATGGCCGACCTCGCGACCGCCTTCGGCGACCGCATGGCCGGTCTTGCGACCGCCTTCGGCGACCGTGTGGCCAACCTCGCGACCCGTCTCGGCGACGGCGTGGCCGGTCTTCTTGGCCGCTGAAGAGGCGGCCTGGCCGACGGTCTCCGCAGCTTGCGCGGGAACAGCAACGCCGGCGAGAGCCAGCGCCGACGCGGCCAGAGACAGACGGATCGACATTGTGTAAATCTCCAGAGCGTGTTGAAAGCGTGACCTGGCGCAACGCGGCAACGCCGCCGGCCGTTGACTTCAGCACGGGAATCACCCCGACGCGATCATTTTCGTTGCCGGCAGCGCAAGCGCGAACGAGCGACAATCGAGGCTCGCAGCGCGCCGCTGGCGTGGTCGCCTCGGAGGTCGCCATGACGCTTATCCGCACTTTCCTCTCCGCCGTTGCACTCGCCGCGATGGCAACCCTTGCTCCGACCGCCGAAGCGAACGGCTGGCACGGCGGCGGCGGTGGTCACTGGAACGGCGGCGGTGGTGGTCACTGGAACGGCGGTGGTCACTGGCACGGCGGCGGCTATTGGCACGGCGGCTATTGCTGCTACGGTGGCTACTGGCCGGGCGCATTCTGGGGCGGGGTCGCCATCGGGGTCGGGGTCGGAGCCGTCGGCTACTACGGCGCGTACCCTGGCTACTACTACGGGCCGACCTGGGGCACGTATTACGACACTCCCCCGATGGCCGGCCCGACGTATTCGACGGTCGACCCGGCCGCGCATTCCGGACAGCCGGTGCCGCAGGCCTCGCAGGCCCCCGAGCCGATCTTCTATCCGAGGAACGGCCAGAGCGCGGAGACGACCGAGAACGACCGCCGCGACTGCAATCGCTGGGCGACGACGCAGCGTGGCGCGATGGCCGATGCGAGCATCTTCCACCGCGCGACGCTCGCTTGCATGGAAGGCCGCGGCTACACGGTCAAGTGAGCGCGGGCGGGCACACCGCAATCGAGGGGGTGCGTCGACGCGATCGGCCGTGACCGATTGCGCGCGTCACTGCCGGGCGCGCCGGGAGGCGCGCCACCGTCGACGGACGCGGCACAGAATGCGAGACAGCCGGGCGGGGAGCGCCACGGCCTCGATCTGCCGGCATCGCACCGGCGCTGGGAGTGTGGGAATGACCGCGACCAATGCCGACGAGCCGTTCGAGAAGACGTTTCGTCTCGTCTGCCGCCTCGACGATGCCGACATCGACTACGTGCGCGACACCGCCGAGTGGATCCGGCGCTGCGTTGCCCGCGTCCTCGAGCTCAACCCGAGCGTGACCGCGGACGATGCGACTCCGGTGGTGGTCGACATGAGCACGCGCGGCCGCTGGCGGCTGATGCGGCCGGAGATCGTCGCCGAGCAGATCGCGCTCGTGCCGGCGGCGCGGTGAGCAGACCGGTGCGACAGCTCGCTGCGGCAGCGGTCCTCGTCCTCGCGGCCGTGCCGTGCGCCGCCGGCGCGGCGCCGCAGATGTACAAATGCGTCGAAGGCGGCCGCACGGTCTATCAGCAGCAGGCCTGCCCGGTCCACCCCGATCCCGACCCCGCCGCGAGCGCTGCGCACACAGCGATGAAGGCGAGCGCCGCCGCCGAGCCGGCGTCGGCCGGCGAGCACAAGGTCAGGCGGCCGTTGCCGGCCGCTTCGTCCGCGCCCGCCACGCCCCGATGAGGACGACGAGCCCGGGGATCAACACCGCGCCCCAGATGATCACGTCGAGGTGCTGCTTTACCCACGGGACATTGCCGAACAGGTAGCCGGCGGTCGTCACCGAGCCGATCCAGAGCGCTCCTCCGCTCACGTCGTAGACGGTAAAGCGGCTGCGCGTCATCTGCGCGACGCCGGCGACGAACGGCGCGAACGTGCGCAGGAACGGCATGAAGCGCGCGGCGACGATCGTGATGCCGCCGTAGCGCTCGTAGAACACGTGCGCGCGGTCGAATGCGTTCTTGTTGAACCAGCGCGAATGCTTCCAGCCGAAGACGCGCGGCCCGACCACGCGCCCGATCGCGTAGTTGCTCTGGTTGCCGAGGATGGCCGCAATCCAGAGCAGCACCAGAACGAGCGGCAGGCTCATCAAGCCCTGGGCGCACATCGCGCCGACGACGAAGAGGAGCGAATCGCCGGGCAGGAAAGGCATCACGACCAGGCCGGTCTCGACGAAGATGATCGCGAACAGCAGCGCGTAGACCCAGGCGCCGTAGAGGCCGACGAAGTTGGCGAGATGGACATCGACGTGAAGGACGAAGTCGAGCACCGATCCGAGCAGATCCATGCCGACGATTATCACGGCCGCCCCGCGCGGCCCTCTTTTCGCTAGCGCGCGGGCGCGGTCGTGTCGAGCCCGGCGACGGCGTCGAACCACGCCGCGAGCTCGGCGGGATGAGCGATTCCCGTCGCGGCTGCGGGCCAGCGGCGCTTGAGCTGGTTGGCAGTAGCGTGCAGCTGCCAGAGCAACTCCTCGGCGATCGCCCAGAGCTCGATCCTGAGACCGGCGTCGCTGCCGATCTCGCCGGCGATCACCGCCAGCTGCTCGCGGGTGACGCCGGCGTCGAAGAGCATCCGCTGCAGCGTCGCGTTCTGGGCGTCGACCGCGCGGACGAGTGCGGCCTGGGCCGGCGGCAGGCCAGCACCGACCGCCTCGCTCGTCGAGCGCCAGAGGGCGAGCACGTCGGTCAGCTGCTGCAGACGGGCGACCAGCGCTTCGGCAGCGATCGTCTCCTCGGCCTCGCCAGGCGCCGCAGCGGCGGCGAGCAGGCGGTGCACGGCGGCGACGTGGACCGCGTCGTAGCGACGCGGATTGATGCGAAGGAGCAGCGAGACACGCTGCTCGGGCAGACGCCGTGCGCCGTCGAACATCGCCGTCACGACCTCGGCCAGCGCGACGACGCGGCCGAGCGGGCTGATCGCCTCGCCCGCGAGACCGCGCGGATAGCCCGAGCCGTCGAGCTGCTCGTGGTGCTCGACGACCGCGCGCACGACGTCCTTCGAATACTCGGCGAAGCGGTCGACGAGCATCGACGACGTCAGCGGATGTGCCCAGACCGGCTTCAGCTCGTCGCCGCTCAGCCGCTCGTCGGAATCGAGCAGATCGGGCGCGATGTGGAGCATGCCGAGGTCATGCAGCAGGCCCGCGGCGGCAGCGTCGCCCACCTCGGCGCGCGAGCCGCCGCTTTCGCTGACGAGGTGTGCGCAGAGGAGCGCCATCAGGACGCTGTGGTCGAACAGCGCCGGCCTCGTCTCGCGCGCGAGCGTCAGGTGCAGCGCGACCGGTTTCGGCAGCCTGGCCGACCGGATCGCGTCGAGCAGCACCCTGCCGGCGGCTCCTTCGGGCGCGACCCGGGCGAAGAACGGCCAGCGCTGCGTTGCCGCGCGCGCCGCCTCGGCGAGCGCGCCGGCGTCCGCGCCTGGGCCCGGGTCGATGCATTCGTCGAGCGGCAACGAAAGCCGATGCGAGAAGAGCTTGTCATAGAGCGATTGGTCGATCGTCACGCCGCCCTCGAGCAGCTTGAGGCCCTGGGTGTTGTAGATCGCCTGTGAGGTCTTGACCGGCCGCCTGGTGCCGAGCTCGGCGACGGCATTGACGAACGCTGGCGACGCTTCGCTGCCTGCGCCCGTCGCCACCGGAATCGAACTCTCGCTCATCGGCCGAACCTAACACGGCGAGGTGGCTGCGGCTCCTACCATCGCGCCGGCAGTGCGAAATCTGCGCCATCCGCGCCAAGAACGGCAGCCGCGCGCTTCCGCCGCGCGGCGCGCCCTCGGCGGCGGCGCGCTCGCCGCGATTCCTACAATGCGGCCATGAATGCCGTGCTCGAGCGCCGCGTACGCAGGCCGATCCGCGAGCTGCCGAGCGAGCTCATCAGCCAGATCGCCGCCGGCGAGGTCGTCGAGCGACCGGCGTCGGTCGTTCGCGAGCTGCTCGACAACGCGATCGACGCCGGCGCGGCGAGCATCGTCGTTCGCCTCGGCGGCGGCGGGATTCGCGCGATCACGATCGAGGATGACGGCCACGGCATCGCCGCGGGCGAGCTCCCGGCGGCGCTGCGCCGGCACGCGACGAGCAAGATCGCGACGCTCGCCGACCTCGAAGGCGTCGCGACGATGGGATTTCGTGGCGAGGCCCTGGCGGCGATCGCCTCGGTCGCCGCCGTCGAGCTGACGAGCCGCGCCACCGACGCCGCGCACGCGACGACGATCGACGCGCGGAGCGGGGAGATGCGGCCGGCGGCGCGCGCCGGCGGCACGACGGTCGACGTCCGCGAGCTCTTCTTCAACACGCCGGCGCGGCGCAAGTTCCTGAAGAGCGAGGCGACCGAGCTCGCGCACTGCGTCGAGGCGGTCCGCCGGCAGGCGCTGGCGCGGCCCGATCTGGCGTTCGCCGTCTGGCACGACGGCAAACCGGTTGCGCGTTGGCCGCGTGCGAGCGGCGCCGATCGCGCCGCCGAGCTGCTCGGCGCTGGCTTCGTCGAGCACAGCCGCGAGGTCGCGGTTGATCTCGGCGGCCTCGTGATCGTCGGCCGCACCGGAACGCCGGAGTCGGCGCGCGCCCGCGCTGACCTGCAGTATGTCTACGTCAACGGTCGCCATGTCCGCGACAAGCTGATCGCCCACGCCGTGCGTGCCGCGTACGACGACGTCCTGCACGGCGGCCGCCAGCCGGCGTACCTGCTCTTCCTCGCGGTCGCTCCCGATCGCGTCGACGTCAACGTCCATCCGGCCAAGGTCGAGGTCCGCTTTCGCGATTCGCGCGAAGTGCACGAGGCGGTCCGCAAGGCGGTCGTCGCCGCGCTCGCCGCGGCGCCCGGAGCACGGTTGGAAACGAGCGCCGCCGCTTGGGCATCGCCGGCGGCGACGCTGCAGGACGCGGCACTGCAGCGGCCGCTGCGCTGGCGAGAACGCAACGAGGTTGCCGCTGGCCCTGGCGTCGCCGAGCCATCGCTGCCGTGGCGCGGGGACGCCGCTGCGGATGCGGCGTTGTCGGCCGCGCAGCCGGCGCTTGCCGATATCCATCGCGCAGGGGCCGGGGCCGACGACTGGCCGCTCGGCCGCGCGCTCGCGCAAGTCGCCGGCGCGTTCATCCTGGCCGAGAACGCGCGCGGCCTCGTCATCGTCGACATGCATGCGGCGCACGAACGGATCGTCTACGAGCGGCTGAAGACGAGCCTCGACGCCGCGCAGACGGCGCACCAGCCGCTGCTCGTCCCGACCACGTTCGCCGCGACCGCCGCCGAGATCGCGACCTCGGAAGCGCATACCGACTCGCTGCGCGCTCTCGGCCTCGACCTCGCTCCGATCGGCAGTGCAACGCTGGCGTTGCGGTCGGTGCCGGCGGCGCTCGCCGGCGGTGACGTCGTCGCGCTGGCGCGCACCGTCCTCGCCGAGCTCGCCGATGTCGGCTCGAGCGAGGCGCTCGTCCGCGCCCGCGACGAGCTGCTCTCGAGCATGGCCTGCCACGGCGCGGTGCGCGCCAACCGAACGCTCACGCTGCCCGAGATGAACGCATTGCTGCGCGACATGGAGCGCACCGATCGCGCTGATCAGTGCAACCACGGACGGCCGACCTGGCGGCAGATCACGCTCGCCGAGCTCGATCGGCTGTTCTGGCGGGGCCGATGAAGCCGCCCCCCTCGGCGCCGCCGCCGGACGCACGACACAGCGACTCACGCCCGCAAGCGCCCGGCGACGGCAGCATGCGGGTGTCGAAGCGAATGAGCGAGCTCGGCCTGGCGTCGCGCCGCGAGGCCGACGAGTGGATCGCGCGCGGCTGGGTTCGCGTCGACGGTCGCGTCGTCGCCGAGCTCGGCTCGCGCGTGCTGCCCGACCAGCGCATCACGATCGACCCGCGCGCACGCAACGCGCAGGCCGGGCTCGTCACCGTTCTGCTCAACAAGCCGGTGGGCTACGTCAGCGGCCAGGCCGAAGACGGCTATCGACCGGCGCGCGTCCTCGTCACCGCCGACCGGCAATGGCGCGACGATCGCTCCGGGATCCGCTTGCAGCCGCAGCACCTGAGAAGCCTCGTCCCTGCCGGCCGGCTCGACATCGACTCGGTCGGCCTGCTCGTGCTGACGCAGGACGGCCGCATCGCCAAGGAACTGATCGGCAACGACAGCAGGGTCGAGAAGGAATACCTCGTCCGCGTTGCGACGCGAAGTGGCACCCGGCTGCCGGCAGAGGCGTTGGCCCTGCTCTGCCACGGTCTCTCGCTCGACGGCGAGGCGCTGCGCCCGGCCGAGGTCGAGTGGGCCAACGCCGACCAGCTGCGCTTCGTCGTCACTGAGGGCAAGAAGCGGCAGATCCGCCGCATGTGCGACGCCGTCGGTCTGCAGGTCCTCGGCCTCAAGCGCGTTCGCATCGGCGCTGTCGCGCTCGGTGCGCTGCCGCCCGGCCAGTGGCGCTACCTGGGCAGCGACGAGCGCTTCACCGCGCCCGATCCGGCGCGCTAGTGCAAGTTGAGGTGGCCGCCGAACAGGCCGAGCAGGCCGATGATGATCAGGTAGATCGCGACGATGAAATTGAGGAGTCGCGGCACGACCAGGATCAGGATCCCGGCGATGAGAGCGACGAGCGGGCCGATGGCGAGAGTCATTTGCATGGCGCGATCCCGATGGCAGTCGACGGTCGACGACAGCGGCCAGTCTCGGATCGCGCGTCGCGCGGCCGCTATCGGAAACGCCGAGCGACTCGTGTGAGCGGTGGCGACGACGCCTTGTCGGCGCCTTCCTACCGTTAGCGCAAGCCGGCAGGTCGCCTGCTACGCTCGCCGGATGCCCAGCGCTGCTCGGACGATGGCCTCAGGCGACGTCGACGCGCTCTGCATCGCCGGCCCGACGGCGTCTGGCAAGAGCACGGCGGCGCTCGCGGTCGCTGCAGCGCTGGCGAGGCGGCGGCGGGTCGAGATCGTCAGCGTCGATTCGGCACTCGTCTATCGCGGCATGGACATCGGCACCGCCAAGCCCAGCGCTGCCGAGCGCGCGGCCGTGCCGCACCATCTGATCGACATCGTCGAGCCGAGCGATCGCTACTCGGCAGCGCGCTTCGTCGCCGATGCGCGCGCCGCGATCGACGCGATTCGCGGCCGCGGCGCGATCCCGCTCCTCGTCGGCGGCACCATGCTCTACCTGAAGGCGCTCTTCGCCGGCCTCGACGCGCTGCCCGCGGCGGATGCCGCCGTCCGGGCCGAGCTCGACGAGCGCGCCGCGCGCGCCGGCTGGCCGGCGCTGCACGCCGAGCTCGCCGTGATCGATCCGACGAGCGCGGCGCGCATCGCTGCGAACGACAGCCAGCGCATCCAGCGTGCGCTCGAAGTGCACCGCCTGAGCGGCCGGCCGCTCTCGGCGTGGCACACGGCGCCGGCGGGTCGGATGCCACCGCTGGTCTCGCTCGAGCCGAGCGATCGTGCCTGGCTGCACGGGCGGATCGGCGAGCGCTTCGCGGCGATGCTCGCCGCCGGCTTCGTCGACGAAGTGCGGCGGCTGCGCGCGCGCGGCGACCTCGATCCGGCGCTGCCTTCGATGCGCGCGGTCGGCTACCGGCAGGCCTGGGCTGCGCTCGAGCGCGGCAACGTCGACGCCGGCGCGCTCGCCGCGAGCGCCACCGCGGCGACGCGCCAGCTCGCCAAGCGCCAGCTGACCTGGCTGCGCTCGATGCCGTCGCGCTCGGTCGTCGCCTGCGACGGCGACGACGCCGTGGCGCAGGTCGTTCGCATCGCGACGCGGCTCGCCGACGAGGCGCGGCTTGGCTGAGCCGGTCCTCGCGATCGCCGGGCTCGCGAAGCGCTACGGCGCGAGCACCGTCTTCGCGAACGTCGATCTCACCCTCGCATCCGGCGAATTCGTCGCTGTCGTCGGCGAGTCCGGAGTCGGCAAGTCGACGCTCCTCAACTGTGCCGCCGGCCTCGACACGATCGACGCCGGCTCGGTGCGCGTCGAAGGCACCGACATTCACGCTCTCGGCGAATCCGCGCAGGCAATCTTCCGCAGGCGCCACCTGGGCTTCGTCTTCCAGGCGTTTCACGTCCTGCCGCACCTGACGGTCGCCGCCAACGTCGGCCTGCCGCTGCTCCTGCTCGGCGCGCCCGACCCGGGCCGGGTCGCCGCGATCCTCGACGCGGTCGGCCTCGGCGGCTTCGCGGCGCGGCTGCCGCAGACACTGTCCGGCGGACAGTTGCAGCGGGTCGCGATCGCCCGCGCGCTCGTCCACCGCCCCCGGCTCATCCTCGCCGACGAGCCGACCGGCAACCTCGATCCGGCAACCGCCGACCGCGTCCTCGCCCTGCTCGTCGAGCAGGTGCGCGCGCACGGTGCCGCGTGCCTGCTGGCGACGCATTCGCACGCGGCGGCAACGCGCGCCGATCGCAGCGCCACGCTGACGCCGAACGGAATCGCGGTATGAGCCGCGTTCTGCCAGGCAGAAGTGGCGCCGTCCCGATCGCAGCACGGCTCGCGTGCGCAGGAGGAAACGATTGAACCTCGCGCTGCTGCGCCAGCTCTCGTGGCCCGAGCTGCGCCACCATCCGTGGCGCGCCGCCGCCGCGCTGCTCGCGGTGACGCTCGGCGTCGCGCTCGCCTTCGCGGTTCACCTCATCAACGCATCGGCGCTCGCCGAGTTCGGCGCCGCGGTGCGCGCGATCAACGGCGACGCCGACCTCGAGCTCGTCGGCCCGCGCGCCGGCTTCGACGAGGCGCTCTACGCCACCGTCGCGACGACGCCCGGCGTCGCGCTCGCGAGTCCGGTGGTCGAGGTGGAGACGTTCGCGTTCGATTCCGCAGGCAAGCGGGTGCCGCTCCGCATCGTCGGCATCGATGCGTTCGTCGTTGCCCGGCTGGCGCCGGCGCTGCTGCCCCGGCCGCGTGCCGGCGCCGGCCGTTTTGCCGCGATCGATCCTGGCGCCGCCTTCCTCAACGCTGCCGCCGAACGCCGGCTCGGCAGCGATGCGACGACGCTCGACCTGCAGACGGCAGCAGGACGTGTCACGCTGCGCATCGCCGGCAACGTCGCTGCCGGCGGGCCGCCCGTCGCGGTGATGGACATCGCCGGCGCCCAGGCCGCGTTCGGCACCGTCGGCCGGCTGCAGCGGATCGACGTCCGCCTCGCCGCCGGCGCCGATCGCCGCGCGGCGATCGCTTCGCTCCACCTGCCGCCGGGCGTCCGCGCCGCCGAGCCCGACGAGGCCGGCGAGCGGATCTCGAATGTCTCGCGCGCGTACCGCGTCAACCTCACCGTGCTCGCGCTGGTCGCGATGTTCACCGGCGCGTTCCTCGTCTTCTCGGTCCTCGCCCTCTCGGTCGCGCAGCGGGTGCCGGCGCTTGCGCTGCTCGCGGTGCTCGGCCTGACGGCGCGCCAGCGGCTCGCGCTCGTGCTCGCCGAGTCGGCCATCCTCGGCGCGGCCGGCAGCGTCCTCGGGCTCGCGCTCGGCAGCGCGCTCGCGGCGACCGCGCTCCGACTCTTCGGCGGCGATCTCGGTGGCGGCTACTTTCCCGGCGTCGCGCCCGCGCTCAGGTTCGATCTCGCCGGCGCGGCGGCGTATGGCGGCCTCGGCATCGTCGCCGCGCTCGTCGGCGGCTGGCTGCCTGCCCGCTCCGCCGAACGCATCGCACCGGCGCAGGCGCTGAAAGGCCTCGGCATGGCGTCGCAGGCGAGCGCACCGTGGCGGCTCGGCCTCGTCCTCATCGTCGCCGGCGCCGCGCTCGCGACCTTGCCGCCGATGTTCGAGATCCCGCTCGCCGCGTACGTCTCGGTCGCCTTGCTGCTCATCGGCGGCATCGCCTGCGTTCCCGGCGGCGTCGGCCTCGCGCTCGCCGGCGTCGCCGAGCCGCGCCACGCGCTCGCCTTGCTCGCGGTCGAGCGGGCGCGCCAGCAGCGAACCAGCGCGACGATCGCTGTCGCCGGCGTCGTCGCCAGTCTTGCGTTCGCGGTCGCGCTGACGGTGATGGTCGCGAGCTTTCGCGAGGGCGTGACGCGCTGGCTCGACGTCGTCCTCCCCGCCGACCTCTACGTGCGCGCCGCGGTCGGCCCGGTCGGTGGCGACGTCGCGACGCTGCCGCCGCGCTTGGCCGAGAGCGTCGCAAGCATTGCCGGCGTCGTTCGCGCCGAAGCGCAGCGCGTCGTCCCGGTCCAGCTCGACCCGCACCGCCCGGCCGCGGCGCTGATCGCGCGACCGCTCGGCGATCCCGAGCGGCGGTTGCCGCTGACCGGGGCGATCGTCGCCGCGCCGACCGGAGCGATTGCCGCGTACGTCAGCGAAGCGATCGTCGCGCTTTACGGCGCCTCGCCCGGCACGACGTTGGCACTGCCGCTTCCCGACGGCCGCCGCGCCGACGTCTTCGTCCGCGCCGTCTGGCGCGACTACGCCCGCCAGTACGGGGCGATCGCGATCGACCGCGCCGACTGGCGCCGGCTCACTGGCGACGAGCGCGTCAACGACGTCGCGCTCTGGCTGGCGCCGGGGACGCAGGTCGCGACGGTCGAAGGCGCGGTGCGCAGCCTCGCGGCCGCCGGCGGCTGGGACGCGTCGCTGCTCGAATTCGCGTCGCCGCGCGAGATCCGGGCGACGTCGCTGCGCATCTTCGACCGCAGCTTCGCAGTCACCTACTGGCTGCAGGCCGTCGCGATCGCGATCGGCCTGTTCGGCATTGCCGCGAGCTTTTCGGCGCAAGTGCTCGCGCGGCGCAAGGAATTCGGCCTTCTCGTCCACCTCGGCCTGACTCGGCGCCAGATCGTCGCCGTCGTCGCCGCGGAAGGCGCGGTGTGGACGACGGTCGGCGCTGCGCTCGGCCTCGTGCTCGGCATCGCCGTGAGCGTCGTCCTGGTCGACGTCGTCAACCCGCAAAGCTTTCACTGGACGATGGACCTGCTGTTGCCGGCCGGCCGCCTCGCGGCGCTGTGCGGCGCCGTCGTCGTCGCCGGCACTCTCACCGCGTGGATCGCGGCGCGCCGCGTGGCGGGCAGCGATATGGTGCTGGCGGTGAAGGAGGACTGGTAGCGCGATGAGCCGCTTCGTCGCGCTCTTGCGAGGGATCAACGTCGGCACCGCCAACCGCGTGCCGATGGCCACGTTGCGTGAGCTGCTCAGCGGCCTCGGCTACGCGCAGGTCGCGACGCTGCTCAACAGCGGCAACGCCGCCTTCTCCGCCTCGGGAAGCGCGGTTCGCCACGCGCGTGCCATTGCAGCGGCGCTCGCCGCGCAACTCGATGTCGAGGTCACGGTGATCGTCAAGACCGCGGCCGAGCTCGGTGCGATCGTGGCCGCCAACCCGATCGCGATCGCGGCGCCGGACCATTCGCGCTTTCTGGTCGCGTTCGCCCAGGACGCGAAGTCGCTCGCGACGCTCACCGCCGTCGCGCCGCTGGTCGTGCCGCCCGAGCGGTTCGCCCTCGGCGCCGACGCGGCCTACCTGTTCTGCGCGGCCGGGATCCTCGAGAGCAAGGCCGGCAGCGCGCTCCTCGGCAAGGCCGGCCGCGCGGCGACGACGCGAAACTGGGCCACGGTGCTCAAGCTGCACGCGCTGGCCGCCGCGCTCCGCGGCTAGCCGCCATCACGGCGTCGTCATCGGCTCCGCGCGCGGCGCCCCGAATTCGATGTCCGGGAGCGGCGAGCCGCGGGCCCCTGGGCGCGGCACGATGGCGCCAACGCAATCGAAGGAGCAAACGATGCACTCGCAATGGCGGCTTTCAGGGCTCGACGCAGACGTGTTCGAACCCATGTTCGCATGGACCGACGACGCACTTCGCGGCATCGGCGCCGTGCGCAGGACGGCGACCGACGCGCCTGGCTTTCCATGTCGGGTGAGCCTCGAGGACGCCCCGGTCGGCGCCGAGCTGTTGCTGCTGCCGTACGAGCACCAGCCAGCCCGGTCGCCGTACCGTGCGTCGGGGCCGATCTTCGTTCGCCGCGGCGCGGTGCGGAGTGACCTTGCCCCCGGTGAAGTCCCGACGTACGTGACCGAGCGGCTGATCTCGCTGCGCGCCTACGACGCCGAGGCGATGATCATCGCGGCGTCGGTCTGCGAAGGCAGCGCGGTCGCCGATGCGCTCGACGGCATGTTCGCCGACGCCGCCGTCGCCTACGTCCACCTGCACAACGCGAAGCGCGGCTGCTATTCGTGCCTGGCCAGCCGCGTCGCTTGACGTCGTCCCACGGGCGGCCGCAATGGCCGCGCGGCTCGCTACACTGTCCTGGCGATCCGCGCGAGGAACCGCCATGCCAGATGCCGCCAGTGCCGACAAGTCGTACCGAACCTTCGCCGACTTCTATCCGTTCTACCTGAGCGAACACGCCAACCGGACCTCGCGGCGGTTGCATTTCATCGGCTCGTGCATCGCGATCGCGCTGCTCGTCGCCGCGCTCGTCACCGGGCAGTGGTGGCTGGCCGCGGTCGCGCTCGTCGAGGGCTATGCGTTCGCCTGGGTCGGCCACTTCTTCTTCGAGCACAACCGCCCGGCGACGTTCAAGTACCCGCTGCTGAGCCTGATGGGTGACTGGCGGCTCTGGTGGGACATCGTCAGCGGCAGGATCGCGTTCTAGGCACCGCCCGGTTGCGGCTCGAACCGGCGCCGACCGCACCAAGATGCCGGACGCTGCGAACGCGGTCATCGCTGCCCTCTGGCTCGGCTGGGTCGCGTACTGGACGATCGCTTCGATCGCGGTCAAGGCAAGCGTGCGCCGCGAGTCGATCGCCTCGCGGCTCCTTCACGTGGTGCCGCTCGCAGTTGCCGTGCTCCTGCTGTGGCCGCGCACACTGCCGATTGCGGCGCTGCGGCTGCGTTTCGTGCCGGCGGCAGCATGGCTGCCATGGGCCGGCGCCACGCTCGTCGCCGCCGGCCTGCTCTTTACGCTCTGGGCCCGCCTTCACCTCGGCCGCAATTGGAGCGGCATCGTCACCATCAAGCAAGGCCACGAGCTGATCACCGGAGGACCGTACGCGTTCGTGCGCCATCCGATCTACAGCGGCCTGTTGCTCGCGTTCGCTGGCTGGGCGATCGCGACCGGCGAATGGCGCGGCGTGCTCGCGGTCGTGATCGTCGCTGCCGCCTTCTGGCGCAAGGTCCGCGTCGAGGAGTGCTGGCTGCACGAGCAGTTCGGTGGCACGTACGACGCGTATCGGCAACGCGTCGCGGCCCTCGTGCCGTTCGTCTTCTGATTCCCTGGGGCAGCGATGGCGACGACATTGGATGACGAGCTGGTCGCGTTCTATGCCCGCAGCGGCTTCGGGCCGGAGATCGGCACGCGACCGCGGACGGTGCCGGTCTACACCGGCTGCCTTCTCGTCCCGTTGCCGAACATCGAGGCGCGCAGGCGCTTCCTGAAGTACCACGACCTGCATCATCTGCTCACCGGCTACAGCGTCGGCCGCGTCGGCGAAGGCGAGGTCAGCGCATGGGAGCTGGGATCAGGGTCGATGTTTGTCTCGCCCGCGCTCGGGCTGATGAACGTGATCGCGCTCTCGACCGGCCTCGTGCTCGAACCGCGCCGGATGTGGCGCGCGTTCCGGCTCGGCTGCGCGAGCCAAAACCTCTACCGCGCCGACACGCGCGCGCAGGTCGACGCTGGTCGCTGGGCCGACGTCGCCGCGCTCAGGTCCGCCTTCCTCGCCGCTCGGTCGGGCGGCCCGGCCCTGCTGCGCGGTGCCGAGTTCGCCGGCTATGCCGCGGTCGCGATGGTCGTCCACGCCATGATTGCAGCGCCCGCCGTCGTCGCCCGGCTCGTCACCGACATCGGCCTCGGCCACAGCTTCTTCCAGGCCGTCAAGCCGAAGAAGCGCGTCGACCTGTACTGAGCCGCGCGAAGAAGGCCGAGAGCTCGACGACGCCCGTCGTTGACGTTGCCGAGGCGGCGTTTCGCGAAGATCGGCACGCGATCCCTTGCTGCTTCGTCGCCCGGCGAGCGGATCTGCGCCGCGATTCGTGCACGCCGAACTCGCGCAGCGCGTCGGCCCATCTTTCGCTGGCCATTGCCGGAAACGTCGCCTAAGCTCGCGCCCGTATTCAAGCCGCCGTCCACGGCAAGCGCCGCGCGACCCAAGGAGAGCACGATGCCGATTGCCCAGCGTGTGGTCCAGGTCTGCCTGTTCCTGGTCGCTGCGATCGCGATCACCGGCGGGACGGTGCAGATGGTGCTCGGCCAGCCCGACACCAGCCCACGCCTCGACAACGTCCACCGCTTCATGGCCGGCGTCTACTTCTCGACCGGACTCATCAGCCTGTGGGCGGCGTGGACGATCCGTTCGCAGGGAACGCTCGTCTATCTGCTTGCCCTCGGCGTGCTGCTCGCCGGCGTCGGCAGGCTCGTCTCGATCTCGCGCGTCGGCCTGCCCGAGCCGCACGGCATCTGGCTCGGCTACCTGATCCCGGAACTGCTGCTCCCGTTCGTGATCGCGATCGCGCACTACGTCGGCAGCCAGGACGCTGGCGGCGCGGCGGCGATCCCGGCACTGCCAACGTCGTCCTGAGGTCGCCATCGGAGGCGCACGTGACCGACCTCGCCGCGTTGCAGGAGCTGCTCGATCCGCTGTTCCCGGGGCTGATGGGCGTGCGCCTCGTCTCGTGCGCGCCCGACCGGGTCGTCGCCGAGATGACGGTCCGCAGCGACCTCTGCACCGCCGGCGGAACCCTGCACGGCGGCGCCACCATGGCGTTCGCCGACACCCTCGGCGCCGTCGGCACGATCGTCAACCTCGCGCCGGGCAAGCGCACCACGACGACCGACTCGAGCACCAAGTTCATCGCCGGCGCGCGCCTCGGCACGACCGTGACGGCCGAAAGCATCGCACTGCACCGCGGCCGGACGACGATGGTCTGGCAGACCTCGATCCGCAACGCCGACGGCAAGCTCTGCGCCGTGGTGACGCAGACGCAGCTCGTTCTCGAGGGCGCATCATGACGACGGCCTTGACGCGCGCATCAAGCACCTTTCGGAGGAGATAGCACATGGTCGACCGATCGACGTCGTACGACGGCGGCTGCACCTGCCGGGCAGTCCGCTACCGGATGACGAGCCGGCCACTGTTCGTGAACTGCTGCCATTGCCGCTGGTGCCAGCGCGAGACCGGCTCCGCGTTCGCGCTCAACGCGATGATCGAATCGGAGCGCGTCGAGTTGCTGCAGGGCGAGGTCGATGTCGTCCATACGCCGTCGAACAGCGGCAAGGGCCAGAAGATCGCGCGCTGCCCGACCTGCCGGATCGCGGTCTGGAGCCACTATGCCGGCGCCGGCGACGCGGTTCGCTTCGTTCGCGTCGGCACGCTCGACGAGCCCGATCGCCTGCCGCCCGACGCGCACATCTACACGGCGTCGAAGCAGCCCTGGGTCGTGCTGCCGGCCGGAACGCCTGCGTTCGCCGAGTACTACAAGGCCTCCGCGCTGTGGCCGAAGGAGAGCCTCGAGCGTCGCGCCGCGCTGCAATCGACCCGATCGTGACGTGTCTCTCGCTTGACGCCCCGGCGCAGCGCGGGCGCGGCGCAGAATCGGCCCTTGGTTCAACTTGCCTACCCTCTATGAAGCGACTCCATTGCGTGGTGCCGGCCATCGTCCTCGTCGTCTCGGCCAGCGCCGTCGCGCAGAGCCGGGCGTACGAACCCAAGTCGCTGGCCCGCTACGACGTCAGCTACGGCCGTTGCGAGACGACCTTTCCCGAGATGAAGGGCCACCGCGACGAGGCATATCTCAACTTGTGGCGCGCATCGCCGAACGAGAAGACGAACGGGCGGCTCGCCGATGCGCGCGCCAACGCGGTGTACAAGACGGAACGGAAGCATGCGCTGCAGGCCGCGGCGAAGGCGCCGACCGAGGAGGAGAAGAAGAAGGTCGAGCAGGAGTGCCGGGCGCTCTGGGGCGAGTTGGCGCGAAAGCCGAAGCCGGCCAAATGACGCCGGTGGGCGAAGCGCGGGCCGACGCCACCGCCCACCTCTGCCCGCTCTGCGGGAAACCGAACCGCTGCGCGATCGCGGCTGAAAGCAGCGCCGGGTGCTGGTGCGCCGGCGCCGACTTCAGCGCGGACTTGCGCACGCGCGCTGCGGGCGCGGGCGGCGCGGCACGCTGCATCTGCGCGCGCTGCGCGAGCGGCGCGGCGCAGCCTTCCGCCGCGAGGAGCCCGGACACGCGCTGAGCGGTACAGTCGTGCCGATCGCAGCCTGCATGGCACGATCAGGAGCGACGATGCGCAACCCGGCGATCCTCTATCCGCTGTTCGCGCTCGCGCCGTGGACGCTGCTGGTGCTCTGGCTGATCCCGATCGCTCGCGTTCGCTCGGTGCGCCAGCGCGAGATCGCGGCCCACGATTTCGAGTTCGGCGAGTCGGCGAAGGTCCCCGGCAGGGTCAGCCTGCCGAACCGCAACTACATGAACCTGCTCGAGCTGCCGATCCTGTTCTACGTCGTCGGCATCGTGCTCTACGTGACCGGCGCCGCATCGTCGCTGGCGATCGCGATCGCGTGGGCATTCGTCGCCCTGCGCGTCGTCCACAGCCTCATCCACCTGACCTACAACCACGTCCTTCATCGCCTCGCGGCATTCACGCTCGCCTACGTCGCCCTTGC
>DATAYY010000169.1:0-23046 GCA_036272325.1 Caldimonas sp.
CTTGCCATCCTTTTGTGCGCGTGCACAATTCGCGCCCCAATTCAGGCACGAGTCAAAGGGGCTGAGACCCGATGAAGGCGCTGGTCGCGGTAAAGCGTGTGGTCGACTACAACGTCAAGGTCCGCGTCAAGGCGGACCACACGGGGGTCGAGACCGCCAATGTGAAGATGTCGATGAACCCGTTTGACGAGATCGCCGTCGAGGAGGCGTTGCGCCTGCGCGAGGCCGGCACCGTCGAAGAGGTCATCGCCGTCTCCTGCGGCGTCCAGCAATGCCAGGAGACGCTGCGCACGGCGATGGCGATCGGCGCCGATCGCGCGATCCTGGTCCAATGCGACGACGAGCTGCAGCCGCTCGCTGTCGCCAAGCTGCTGAAGGCGCTGGTCGACAAAGAGGCTCCGGGCCTCGTCATCCTCGGCAAACAAGCGATCGACGACGACTGCAACCAGACCGGCCAGATGCTGGCGGCGCTGTGCGACCTGCCGCAGGCGACCTTCGCTTCGAAGGTCGAGGTTGCGGGCGACACGGCCAACGTCACGCGCGAGGTCGACGGTGGCCTCGAGACGCTCAAGGTCAAGCTGCCGGCGATCGTGACGACCGATCTGCGGCTGAACGAGCCGCGCTACGTGACGTTGCCCAACATCATGAAGGCGAAAAAGAAGCAGATGGACATCGTCAAGCCTGCCGACCTCGGGGTCGACATCAAGGCGCACTTGAAGATCCTGAAGGTGAGCGAGCCGCCCAGGCGCGGCGCCGGGGTCAAGGTGCCCGACGTTGCGACGCTCGTCGCCAAGCTCAAGACTGAAGCGAAGGTGCTCTAGCCATGGCCGAGATCAACGCGCTCGTCGTCGCCGAGCACGACAACGCCGGCGTCCGCCCGGCGACGCTCAACACCGTCACCGCTGCAGCGCAGCTCGGCGGCCAGGTCCATGTCCTCGTTGCGGGCAGCGGGTCGTCAGGCGCTGCGGCGGCCGCGGCCGCGATTGCCGGCGTGACCAAGGTTCTGCATGCCGACGCCGCGATCTTCGCCCACGGCCTGGCCGAGAACGTCGCCGCGCAGGTGCTCGCGCTCGCCGGCGGCTACAGCCACATCCTGTTCGCCGCGACAGCGTCCGGCAAGAACATCTCGCCGCGCGTCGCCGCCAAGCTCGACGTCGGCCAGATCTCCGACATCACGAAGGTCGTCTCGCCCGACACCTTCGAGCGGCCGATCTACGCCGGCAACGCGATCGCCACCGTACAGAGCCTCGACCCCGTCCGGGTGATCACGGTGCGAACGACCGGCTTCGATCCGGCCGCCGCGACCGGCGGGTCTGCCGCCGTCGAGACGGTGCAGGCGGTGGCCGATCCCGGCAAGGCGAGCTTCGTCGGCGCCGAGATCGCGAAGAACGACCGGCCCGAGCTGACGTCGGCCAAGATCATCGTCTCGGGCGGCCGCGCGCTCGGCTCGAGCGAGAAGTTCAACGAAGTGCTGACGCCGCTCGCCGACAAGCTCGGCGCCGCGCTCGGAGCGAGCCGCGCCGCCGTCGACGCCGGCTATGCGCCGAACGACTGGCAGGTCGGCCAGACCGGCAAGATCGTCGCGCCGCAGCTGTACGTCGCGATCGGCATCAGCGGCGCGATCCAGCACCTTGCCGGGATGAAAGACTCGAAGGTGATCGTCGCGATCAACAAGGACCCCGAGGCTCCGATCTTCAGCGTCGCCGACTACGGCCTCGAACAGGATCTGTTCACCGCCATTCCCGAGCTCGTCAAGGCGCTTTGACGCCGACGAGCATGCACGTGCGACAGCCCGTCGGCCGCTGAACCGGTCGACGGGCTTTTTCTCGCCGCGCTGCGCGAGCACGCGGCTGCCGGAGTAAACACCATGAGCTACGTCGCCCCCGTCAACGACATGCTGTTCTGCATGAAGGAGCTCGCCGACCTCGAGGCGATCGCGAGACTGCCCGGCTTCGAGGAAGCCGGCCTCGAGACTGCAGAAGCGGTGCTCCACGAGTGCGCGCGATTCACTCAGGAGGTGCTGGCGCCGCTCAACCGCGAGGGCGACGTCCGGCCGTCGACGTGGTTGAACGGCGTCGTGACGACAACGGCCGGCTTCAAGGAGGCGTTCCGCCAGTTCGGCGAGGGCGGTTGGCAGGGCCTGCAGCATCCGCCCGAGTACGGCGGCCAGAGCTTGCCGAAGACGATCGGTGCCGCGTGCATCGAGATGATCAACAGCGCCAACCTGAGTTTTGCGCTGTGCCCGCTCCTGACCGACGGCGCGATCGAGGCGTTGCTGACGGCGGGATCGCGCGAGCAGCAGGAGCGCTTCATCCCGAAGATGATCTCGGGCGAATGGACCGGGACGATGAATCTCACCGAGTCGCAGGCCGGCTCCGATCTCGCCCTCGTCCGCACGCGCGCCGAGCCGCTCGGCGACGGCCGCTACAAGCTCTTCGGCACCAAGATCTTCATCACGTACGGCGAGCATGACATGGCCGAGAACATCGTCCATCTGGTGCTGGCGCGGATCACCGGCGCTCCCGAAGGCGTCAAGGGAATCAGCCTTTTTCTCGTTCCCAAATTCCTCGTCAACGCCGATGGCTCACCGGGCGCAAGGAACGACGTCTGGTGCGTCAGCATCGAGCACAAGCTCGGCATCAAGGCGAGCCCGACCGCAGTGCTGCAGTTCGGCGACCAGGGCGGCGCCGGCCTCGACGGTCCCGGGGCGATCGGCACCCTTGTCGGCGGCGAGAACCGCGGCCTCGAGGCGATGTTCATCATGATGAACGCGGCACGCTACGCGGTCGGCGTTCAGGGGATCGCGATCGCGGAGCGCGCCTACCAGCAGGCGGCGGCGTTCGCCAAGGAGCGCATCCAGTCACGGCCGGTCGACGGCTCGGTCGCCGGCAGCGCGACGATCATCCACCACCCCGACGTGCGGCGCATGCTGATGACGATGCGTGCCTACACCGAAGGCTGCCGAGCGCTGGCGATGGTCGCGGCGGCGGCATTCGACGCGGCGCACCGCGACGAGGATGCCGACGCGCGGCGCGAGAACCAGGCGTTCTATGAGTTCCTGGTGCCGCTCGTGAAGGGCTACAGCACCGAGATGAGCATCGAGGTCGCGAGTCTCGGCGTCCAGGTCCATGGCGGCATGGGCTTCATCGAGGAGACCGGGGCGGCGCAGTATCTGCGCGACGCTCGTATCCTGACGATCTACGAGGGGACGACCGCGATCCAGGCGAACGACCTCGTCGGCAGGAAGACCGCCCGCGACGGCGGCCGCGTCGCGCGCGGCATCGCCCAGCGCATCGCCGCGACCGAAGCCGACCTCGCGGCCAGCCCCAGCGACGCCGCACGCTCGATGCGAAAGCGCCTCGCGGCGGGCCGGCAGGCGTTCGAGCAGGTCGTCGACTTCATCGTCGCCGAAAGCAAGGGCAACCCGAACGCCGCGTTCGCCGGCTCGGTGCCCTACCTGCTGCTGGCCGGCAACGTGATGGCAGGCTGGCAGATGGCGCGCGCGCTGCTCGCCGCCGAGCGGCTGCTCGCGGCGCGCGAGGGCGACAATGGCTTTCTCGCCGCCAAGGTGGTGACGGCGCGCTTCTACGCCGAGCACCTCCTGAGCAGGGCGCCGGCGCAGCGCGACGCGATCGTCGATGGCGCCGCGAGCGTGACGGCGATGGCGCTCGACGCGTTCTGATCGACTACGCCGACCGAGGAACCTGATGTCGCTGCCGGCCGTCCTGCGTCGCGCGCCGCTGCCGATCATCGGCGCGCCGCTCTTCATCGTCAGCAATCCGAAGCTTGTCATCGCGCAGTGCACCGCGGGCGTCGTCGGCTCGATGCCGGCGCTCAACGCGCGGCCCGCCGCGCAGCTCGACGAGTGGCTCGCCGAGATCACCGAAGCGCTCACCGCGCACGACCGTGCGCACCCCGAGCGGCCGGCGGCGCCGTTCGCGATCAACCAGATCGTCCACAAGAGCAACGACCGCCTCGATCACGACCTCGCGATGTGCGAGAAGTACAAGGTGCCGATCGTCATCACTTCGCTCGGCGCGCGCACCGACGTCAACGACGCGGTGCACGAATGGGGCGGCATCGTGATGCACGACATCATCAACAACACCTTCGCGCGAAAGGCGATCGACAAGGGCGCCGACGGCCTGATCGCAGTCGCTGCCGGCGCCGGCGGCCACGCCGGGGTGAAGAGCCCGTTTGCGCTCGTCGCCGAGATCCGCCGCTGGTTCGCCGGGCCGCTCGCGCTCTCCGGCGCCATTTCGAATGGCGGCGCCGTGCTCGCGGCGCAGGCGATGGGGGCCGACTTCGCCTACATCGGCTCGGCGTTCATCGCCACCGAGGAGGCGCGCGCGGTCGACGCTTACAAGGCGATGATCGTCGCCAGCTCGAGCGACGACATCGTGTACACGAGCCTCTTCACCGGCGTCCACGGCAACTACCTGAAAGGCTCGATCGAGAGCGCGGGGCTCGATCCGGAGCGGCTGCCGGCCAGCGACCCGAGCAAGATGGACTTCGGCGGCGACTCGACTGCGCGCAAGGCGTGGAAGGACATCTGGGGCTGCGGCCAGGGCATCGGCGCGATCCAGGGCGTCGTTCCGGCGCGCGAGCTGGTCGCCCGGCTGGCGCGCGAATACGCGGCGGCGCGTGCGAAGTTCGCCCCTGAGCGCTCGACCCTTGCGGCATGACAGTCACATGCCGGTGCTACAGTCCCTCGTGACTTGAAGGTCCTTCCCGCCGTCTGCGCCCCGCGCGCAGCTCGGGTCGCTAGTCCGTGAAACGGCGAAGCCGGGGCGCGGAAGGTTTCAGACGAACCCACTGCAGTGCCGGAAACCGGCACGAAAGGTGAGCGAGATGATGCAGGAAAACAGGGCGAACTCGTACCTGTTCGGCGGCAATGCGCCGTACGTCGAGGAGCTGTACGAGGCCTACCTCGACAACCCCGGATCCGTTCCCGACAAGTGGCGCGCGTACTTCGATGCGCTGCAGAACGTTCCCGCCGCCGACGGCTCGTCGGCGAAGGACATCGCGCACGCTCCGGTCGTCGAGTCGTTCGCGCAGCGCGCCAAGGCGAACGCGTTCGGCAATCGGGCGTCGAGCGAAGACCTCGCCACAGCAAGGAAGCAGGTCTACGTCCAGTCGCTGATCGCCGCCTACCGCTCGCTCGGCGCGCGCTGGGCCGACCTCGATCCGCTCAAGCGCCAGGAGCGGCCGAAGATCCCCGAGCTCGAGCCTGCGTTCTACGACCTCACCGAGGCCGACATGGACATGGTGTTCAGCGCGACGAACACCTACTTCACCACCGACGAGCAGATGACTCTGCGCGAGATCGTGCGGGCGCTGCGCGAGACGTATTGCGGCACGATCGGCGCCGAGTACATGCACTGCACCGAGCCGACCGAGAAGCGCTGGTGGCAGCAACGGCTCGAATCGATTCGCGCCAAGCCATCGCTGACGCGCGAGGAAAAGATCCATGTCCTTGAGCGCCTGACTGCTGCCGAGGGGCTCGAGCGGTACCTCCACACCAAGTACGTCGGCCAGAAGCGCTTCTCGCTCGAAGGCGGCGAGAGCTTCATCGCCTCGATGGATGAGTTCATCCAGCGCGCCGGTGGCCGCGGCGTGCAGGAGATCGTGATCGGGATGGCGCACCGCGGCCGCCTCAATGTTCTCGTCAACACGCTCGGCAAGATGCCGAAGGACCTGTTCGCCGAGTTCGATCACACGGCGCCCGAGAACCTGACGTCGGGCGATGTCAAGTACCACCAGGGCTTCTCGAGCGACATCACGACCCCGGGTGGCCCGGTCCACCTCAGCTTGTCGTTCAATCCCTCGCACCTCGAGATCGTCAACCCCGTCGTCGAGGGCTCGGTGAAGGCGCGCCTCGACCGCCGCGGCGACACCGAAGGGGACACGGTGCTGCCGGTGATCGTCCACGGCGACGCCGCCTTCGCCGGCCAGGGCGTCGTGATGGAGACGCTCGCGCTGGCGCAGACACGCGGCTACTACACGGGCGGCACCGTCCACATTGTCATCAACAACCAGATCGGCTTCACGACGTCCGATCCGCGCGACTCGCGCTCGACGCTGTATTGCACCGACGTCGTCAAGATGATCGAAGCGCCCGTGCTGCACGTGAACGGCGACGATCCGGAAGCGGTTGTTCTGAGCAGCCAGCTCGCGCTCGATTACCGGCAGGAGTTCAACAAGGACGTCGTCGTCGATATCGTGTGCTTTCGCAAGCTCGGCCACAACGAGCAGGACACGCCGGCGATGACGCAGCCGCTGATGTACAAGAAGATCGCGGCGCATCCGGGGACGCGCAAGCTCTACGGCGACAAGCTGGTCGCGCAGAACGTGTTGCCGCTCGACGGCCCGGACGCCATGGTCAAGTCGACGCGCGCCGCGCTCGACGCCGGCAAGAGCAGCTACGACCCGGTGCTCACCAACTACAAGAGCAAGTACGCAGTCGACTGGGCCCCGTTCCTCGGCCGCAAGTGGACCGACAACGCCGACACCGCGCTGCCGGTCAGCGAGCTAAAGCGCCTCGCCGAGCGGATCACGACGGTGCCGCAGAACGTCAAGGTGCATCCGCTGGTCGAGAAGGTGCTCGCCGACCGCGCCGCGATGGGCCGCGGCGAAATGAACGTCGATTGGGGAATGGGCGAGCACCTCGCCTTCGCATCGCTGGTCGCGAGCGGCTACGCGGTCCGGCTTTCCGGCGAGGACTCGGCACGCGGGACGTTCACGCACCGCCACGCCGTCCTCCACGACCAGAACCGCGAGAAGTGGAACGAGGGCACCTACACGCCGCTCCAGCACGCGGCTGACGGCCAGGCGCCGTTCGTCGTCATCGATTCGCTGCTTTCGGAGGAGGCGGTGCTCGGCTTCGAATACGGCTATGCCAGCGCCGAGCCGAATACGCTCGTGATCTGGGAGGCGCAGTTCGGCGATTTCGTCAACGGCGCACAAGTCGTGATCGACCAGTTCATCGCCTCCGGCGAGGTCAAGTGGGGCCGTGCCAACGGGCTGACGCTGATGCTTCCGCACGGCTACGAAGGGCAGGGCCCGGAGCACTCGTCGGCGCGCCTCGAGCGCTTCATGCAGCTCTCGGCCGACAACAACATGCAGGTCGTCCAGCCGACCTCGGCGAGTCAGATCTTCCACGTCCTGCGCCGACAGATGGTGCGGATGTTTCGCAAGCCCCTGATCATCATGACGCCGAAGTCGCTGCTGCGCGCGAAGGATGCCGGCTCGCCGCTCACCGATTTCACCAAAGGCGAGTTCAAGACGGTGATCGGCGACCAGGGCGCCGACGTCAACCCCGATCGCGTCAAGCGGCTGATCGCGTGCTCGGGCAAGGTCTACTACGACCTCGCCCGCACCCGCGCCGAACGCAAAAGTGACGTCGCCCTCGCGCGCGTCGAGCAGCTCTATCCGTTTCCGCACAAGGCATTCGCGGCCGAGCTCAAGAAGTACCCGAGCCTCGCCGAGGTCGTCTGGTGCCAGGATGAGCCGCAGAACCAGGGCGCCTGGTTCTTCGTCCAGCACTACATCCACGAGAACATGAGTGAAGGCCAGCGCCTCGGCTATGCCGGCCGTGCGCCGTCGGCGTCGCCCGCGGTCGGCTACGCCCATCTACACCAGGAACAGCAGAAAGCGCTCCTCGAGCAGGCGTTCGGCAAGCTGAAGGGCTTCGTCCTGACGAAATGAAGCCCCCGCGCTCATGAGTACGTTCGCTGCCCCCCGAGGGGGCGCGGCCGGCGTTGTGGCGGCCCGGCGGCCGGCCCTTCGCTTCGACGGACGCACAGACAACAAGGCGATAACAAGGCGATGAGATGTCATTGATCGAAGTCAAGGTTCCGCAGCTGTCGGAATCGGTGAGCGAAGCAACGCTCCTGCAGTGGAAGAAGAAGCCCGGCCAGGCGGTCGAGATGGACGAGATCCTGGTCGAGATCGAGACCGACAAGGTCGTCCTCGAGGTACCTGCTCCCGCTTCGGGCGTCCTCGCCCAGATCATCAAGGACGACGGCGACAGCTGCGTCAGCGAGGAGGTCATTGCCAAGGTCGACACCGAGGGCAAGGAAGGTGTCTCGGAGGCGATGCAGATCCAGAGCGTCCCCGAGGCCGAGCCGGCGCCCGGTACGACCCCCGGACTCGCCGCCGACGTCGCGGCGATGGCGGCGGTCAAGAGCGAGGTCGCGATGCCCGCCGCCGCCAAGCTGATGGCCGAGCACGATCTTCCGGTCGGATCGGTTCAGGGCACGGGCAAGGGCGGCCGCGTCACCAAGGGCGACGTGCTTGATGCGCTCGGCTCCGGCGGCGCCGCGAAGCCCGTGGCCGCTGCGCCGGCACCGGCCGCAGCACCGCCACCAGCACCATCACCATCGCCTTCACGCTCGCCCGCGCCGGCGCCCGCTGCCGCCAGGCCGTTGCAAGCGGTGTCGGCACCGGTAGCGATGAACCTCGGCGACCGTCCCGAGCAGCGCGTGCCGATGAGCCGGCTGCGCGCCCGCATCGCCGAGCGGTTGCTGCAGTCGCAGTCGACCAACGCGATCCTGACCACGTTCAACGAAGTGAACATGGCGCCGGTGATCGAGATGAGGAAGCGCTTTCAGGAGCGGTTCGAGAAGGAGCACGGCGTCAAGATCGGCTTCATGAGCTTCTTCGTCAAGGCCGCCGTCGCCGCGCTGAAGCGCTATCCGATCATCAACGCGTCGGTCGATGGCAATGACATCGTCTACCACGGCTACTTCGACATCGGCATTGCCGTCGGCTCGCCGCGCGGCTTGGTCGTGCCGATCCTTCGCAATGCCGACCAGATGAGCTTTGCCGACATCGAGAAGAAGATCGGCGAGTTCGGCCAGAAGGCCAAGGACGGCAAGCTTGCGCTGGAGGATCTCACCGGCGGCACGTTCTCGATCTCGAACGGCGGCGTCTTCGGCTCGATGCTGTCGACGCCGATCATCAACCCGCCCCAGTCGGCGATCCTCGGCGTCCACGCGACCAAGGACCGTGCCGTGGTCGAGGGCGGGCAAGTCGTCGTGCGGCCGATGAACTACCTCGCGATGTCGTACGACCATCGGATCATCGACGGTCGCGAGGCAGTGCTCGGCCTGGTCGCGATGAAGGAAGCGCTCGAGGATCCGGCGCGTCTCCTGTTCGACATTTAGCATGGCCGCCGCGTTCGACGTCGTCGTCATCGGCGCCGGCCCGGCCGGCTACACCGCCGCGATCCGCGCTGCCCAACTCGGCTTCGTAACCGCCTGCATCGACGAGTGGAAGAACGACAAAGGCGGCCCCGCGCCGGGAGGCACCTGCACCAACATCGGCTGCATTCCGTCGAAGGCGCTGCTGCAGTCGTCGGAGAACTTCGAGCACGCCGGCCATCAGTTCGCCGACCATGGCATCGCCGTCGCCGGGCTGACGATCGACGTCGCGAAGATGATGGCAAGAAAGCAGTCCGTCGTGAAGCAGAACAACGACGGCATCCTCTACCTGTTCAAGAAGAACAAGGTGACGTTCTTCCACGGCCGCGGCGCATTTGCCGGTCGTGGCGACGGCGGTGCGTGGCAGATCGCAATCGCCGACGCGAAGCCGGAGACGATCACCGGCAAGCACGTCGTCGTCGCGACCGGATCGAACGCACGGCCGCTGCCTGGTGCGCCGTTCGACGAGAGAATGATCCTGTCCAACGACGGCGCGCTCGCGATCGGCACGGTGCCGAAGACGCTCGGCATCGTCGGCGCCGGCGTCATCGGCCTCGAGATGGGGTCGGTCTGGCGGCGGCTCGGCGCAGACGTCACGATCCTGGAGGCGCTGCCCGAATTCCTCGGTGCGGCCGACACTCAGGTGGCGACGGAGGCGAAGAAGACGTTCACGAGGCAAGGGCTGAAGATCGTCCTCGGCGTCAAGATCGACAAAGTCGACAGTAGCAGCGCGGGCGTGCGCGTTGCCTATGCCGACGCGGCGGGAAAGCCTCAGTCGCTCGGGTGCGACAAGCTCGTCGTCTCGATCGGCCGAGTGCCGAACACGAACGGCCTCGGTGCCGGCGCAGTCGGCCTCGCACTCGACGAGCGCGGCTTCGTCAAGGTCGACGACGACTGCCGCACTAACCTCGAGAACGTGTGGGCGATCGGCGACGTCGTGCGCGGGCCCATGCTCGCGCACAAGGGCGAGGAAGAGGGCGTCGCGGTCGCGGAGCGGATCGCCGGGCAAAAGCCCCACGTCGACTTCAACACCGTCCCCTGGGTCATCTACACCAGCCCCGAGATCGCGTGGGTCGGCCAGACCGAGCAGCAGCTGAAGGCCGCGGGCCGCGAGGTCCGCACCGGCTCGTTTCCGTTCATGGCCAACGGCCGCGCGCGCGCGCTCGGCGATACCCGCGGCTTCGTCAAGGTCGTCGCCGACGCCAGGACCGACGAGATCCTCGGCGTCCATGCGATCGGGCCGATGGTGTCGGAGCTGATCGCCGAGGCCGTGGTCGCGATGGAGTTCAAGGCGTCGGCCGAGGACATCGGCCGGATCTGCCACGCCCATCCGAGCCTCTCGGAAGCGACCAAGGAGGCAGCGCTCGCGGTCGACAAGCGGGCGCTGAACTTCTAGAACGCCGTCCGGTGGGGGTCCGCCAGCTCTACGAGCAGACGCTCGCCGAACGCGGCTATCGCAGCGATTCCGCGCAGCTGCGCGCAATCGACTCGCTCGAGCGTTGCGAACAGGAGTGGGCCGACTACAAGGCGCGCCGCTCGAACGCGCTCACCAAGCTTATCGCACGGCCGCCGATCCCTCACGGCGTCTACCTCTGGGGAGGCGTCGGCCGCGGCAAGAGCTTCCTGATGGATTGCTTCTTCAGCGCGCTGCCCCTGCAGCGCAAGACTCGGCTCCACTTCCACGAGTTCATGCGCGAGGTGCATCGCGAGCTCGCCGAGATGCAGGGCACGAGCGACCCGCTGCAGCATCTCGGCCAGAGCATCTCGCGGCGCTTTCGCCTGATCTGCCTCGACGAGTTCCACGTCGCCGACATCACCGACGCGCTGATCCTGCACCGCCTGCTCGAGTCGCTGTTCGACCACCGCGTCAGCATCGTGACGACGTCGAACTTCCCGCCCGATGGCCTGTACCCGAACGGCCTGCATCGCGAGCGGATGCTGCCGGCGATCGAGCTGCTGAAGGAGCACCTCGAGGTCGTCGGCGTCGACGGCCCGACCGACTACCGGCAGGCGACGCTGCAGGCGGTCGAGCTCTATCACTCGCCGCTCGGCCCGGCCGCCGACGCTGCGATGAACGATGCGTTCGAGCGCCTCGCCGAAGCGAAGGACGAGAGCCCGATCCTGAAGATCGAGCACCGCGAGATCCGCGCCCGTCGCCGTGCCGGTGGCGTCGTCTGGTTCGACTTTCGCGAGCTGTGCGGCGGCCCGCGCTCGCAAAACGACTATCTCGAACTCGCGACCCAGTTCCACACGCTGTTGCTCTCGGGCGTGCCGCAGATGTCGCCGCGGCTGGCGTCGGAGGCGCGCCGGTTCACCTGGCTGATCGACATCCTCTACGACCGGCGGGTCAAGCTCATCGTGTCGGCAGCGGTCGAGCCTGAGGCGTTGTACACCGAGGGGCCGCTCGTGCACGAGTTCCCGCGCACGGTCTCGCGGCTGCGCGAGATGCGATCGGCCGAGTTTCTCGCCGAGGCGCGCCGCAGCGTCGACACTTCGCTGACATGAAGTCATCGTGCATGCGTCCGGTCACACTGCTCGCCGCGCTCGGCTCGGCGATGGCGTTCGCCGCCCCGGCAGCCGCCGCCGACGGCGAGCGGGCCGCGATCGCCCACGAGCGCGCCGCGATCGAAGCGCGCTATGCCGAGCGCGAGCGCGAATGCCGCGAGCACTTCATCGTCACCTCGTGCGTCGACGACGCCAGGCGCGATCGCCGCCGCGGTCTCGACGAATTGCGCGCCCGGCAGCTGAAACTCGACGAGAAGCAGCGCCACGAGCGCGCTGCCCAGCGCAACGCCGAGCTCGCCGCCAAGGCGGCCGACGACGCACGGCGCGATCAGGAGCGTGCGGCGCGTGCAGCGTCGTCCCCGGGCCCGCCCGGGGCTGCAGTGTCGAAGCCATTCGCGCCGGGCGGATCAGGCGACCGGACGGCCGAGAGTCCGCCGCACGAGGCGCGCGACCGCCCGCTCTCGCCTGCCGAGCGGCTCGGCATCGAGCCGACCCCGCGCGCCGGCGACGCCGAGCGTCGCGCGCGCGAGGAGGCGAGCCGGGCGAGCTACGACGCGCGCCAGCGCGAGGCCGAGCAACATCGCCGCGAAGTGACGGAAAGAGCGGCGAAGCGCTTGCAGTCGGGAAAGCCAGCGGCGCCGCTGCCGGTTCCGGGATCATCGGCGCCGCGCTGAGCGCGGCCCGGCCTCAGGAGAGCTGCTCGACCCGGACCAGCGCGAGCGACAGGTTGTCGCCCGATCCGCGCGCGCGCTGGCGCGCCTTGCCGACCAGCATCTCGGTCGCTTCGCGCGGCGGCAGCGCGTGGACGATCGCGCCGAGCTCGCGCGGCGTGAAGTAGTGCCAGAGGCCGTCGCTGCACGACAGCACGCTGTCGCCGATCTCGAGCCGGTCGATGTGCCGCTGCGACAGCGGCGGATCCTGGAAGGTGCCCAGGCAGCCGGTCAGCAGGTTCGACTGCGGGTGGCTGTTCGCCTCTTCCTCGCTGATCTGGCGTTCGTCGACCAGGCGCTGCACGTAGGAGTGGTCGATCGAGCGGCTGACCATCTCGGCGTTGCGAAAGTGGTAGATCCGCGAGTCGCCGGCGTGAACGTACTCGCACTCGCGGGTCGGGCTGATCATGAACGCCGCAATCGTGCTGTGCGGCTCCTCTTCCGAGGTGATCGCCGTCAGCTTGATCATCAGGTGCGCTTCGAGGACGAGCTGCTTGAGCGCCTCGGCGGGATCGTCGCGCGTCGGCGAGTAGCGCTCGAACAGCTGCTGCGCGGTGAGAATGACTTGGTCGGCGGCCTTGCGGCCGCCACTCTTGCCGCCCATCCCGTCGGCCAGGACCCCCATGACACAGCCGGGGACTCGGGCATGTGGGAGGATCTGCACCTGGTCCTGCTGGTAGGCGCGGTCGCCCCGGTGGATACCGGTCGTCGCGGACAGCCGGTAACCGAGGCTCGAAGTACTCATGGCCGAAAACTATAATCGGTTTGATACTGCGCCAAGGGTCCAAAACCGCGAACTAGTCGCGTGTCGGAGCTGCCAATGGACGACGATTTGCATTCCCTGCCGCGCCTGCTGATCGAGCTCCGAATGGAGCATGCCGATCTCGACGATCTGATCGATCGTGCCCTGCTCGACGCGACCACCGACGACCTCACCCTGCGTCGGTTGAAGAAGCGGCGGCTGGTCCTGCGCGACAAGATCACTCGCATCGAGTCGGAGCTCGAGCCGCTGCGGCCGGCATGACGTCGCCGGCGGCCGCGCTGCAGCCGTCGTCGACGTCGTTGCACGACACGGTCGAGCGCGCGCTCGGCCGCGGCGGTGCGCTCGCCGCGATCGATTCGAACCATGCCGAGCGCGCCGTCCAGCGCGAAATGGCGCTGGCGGTGGCGACTGCGATCGAGGAGCGCAGCGCCCTCGTCGTCGAGGCCGGCACCGGCGTTGGCAAGACCTTCGCCTATCTCGTGCCGGCGCTGTTGAGCGGGGTGCGCGCGCTACTCAGCACGGCGACCAAGACACTGCAGGACCAGCTCTTCGTTCGCGACCTGCCGCGCCTGCGCAATGCGCTCGAGCTGCCGGTCACCGTAGCGCTGCTGAAGGGTCGCTCGAGCTATCTCTGCCTGCACCGGCTTGCAGGCGCGCGCCACGATGCCGAGCTGCCCGATCGCCTCGCCGTGCGCGCGCTGGCGAAGGTGGAGGCATGGGCGCAGACGACGACGAGCGGCGATCTCGCCGAGCTTGCCGGTCTCGACGAGCGCAGCAGCATCATTCCACTGGTGACGTCGTCGCGCGAGAACTGCCTCGGCGCCGAGTGCCCGGAGCATCGTCGTTGCCACGTCATGAAGGCGCGCCGCGAAGCGATGCTCGCCGACATCGTCGTCGTCAACCACCATCTTTTCTTCGCCGACATGGCACTGCGCGACAGCGGCGTCGCCGAGCTGCTGCCTAGCGTCGAGGTCGCGATCTTCGACGAGGCGCACCAGCTTGCCGAGGCAGGCGTGCAATTCCTCGGCACGACGCTCGGTTCGGCGCAGCTGATCGACTTCGCGCGCGACATGCTCGCCGCGGGGTTGCAGCAGGCGCGCGGCCTCGTGCCGTGGCCGGAGCTCGCCGCGGCGTGCGACCACGCCGCTCGCGAGCTGCGCATCGCGGCGCACGGCGACCTCCGCGAGCCGCACGGCGGTAGCGTCAAGCTGCGCTGGGCAGAGCGTCGCGATGCAGAACCGTTCGTGGCGGCGCTGGCCCGGATCGCGACCGCGTGCGAGGGCGCGGCCGAGGCGCTCGCGACCGTGAGCGAGCTCGGGCCCGACTTCGTTCGCCTGCATGAGCGTGCGCTTCGGCTCGCTGGCCTGGCGGCGCGCTTCGGCGACCGTCCGCAGGCCGGGCAGATCCGCTGGATCGACCTGCTCGCTCACCAGGTCCGCCTGGTCGAGTCTCCGCTCGACATTCGTGACGCACTGGGCGAGCAGATGGCGAGCGGCGCGAAGGCCTGGATCTTCACCTCGGCGACGCTCGGCGACGACGACCGGCTCACCTGGTTCACCGAGCCCGCCGGCCTCGAGGAGGCGCGCGTCGTCCGCCTCGGCAGCCCGTTCGACTACCGCGCGAACGCGCGCCTGTATGTCCCGCGCGTGTTTCCGAAACCGAACGAGCCTGGCCATGCGGACGCGGTCGCGAGGCTTGCCGGACGCTGCGCGAGCGCCCTCGGCGGTCGCACCTTCGTGTTGACGACGACGCTGCGCTCGCTGCACACGGTCGGTGCCCAACTGCGCGCCGCCTTCGAAGCCGACGGCAAGGCGATCGAGGTGCTCGTCCAGGGCCAGGCATCCAAGCGCGAGCTGATGCGGCGCTTTCTCGCCGCCGAGCGCGCTGTCCTTGTCGGCTCGCAGAGCTTCTGGGAGGGCGTCGACGTTCCCGGCGAAGCGCTGCAGTGTGTCGTCATCGACAAGCTGCCGTTCCCGCCGCCAAACGATCCTCTCGTCGAGGCACGCGTGCAGCGACTCGAGGCCGAGGGCCGCAATGCGTTCGCGGAATACTTCGTCGCCGAGGCCGCGGTGGCGCTGAAGCAGGGCGCGGGGCGCCTCATCCGCAGCGAGACCGATCGCGGCCTGCTCGTCGTTTGCGATCCGCGGATGGCGACGATGGCGTACGGGCGGCGCCTCTTCGCCGCCTTGCCGCCGATGACTCGGGTGGCCGACGAGATGCAGGCGATCGCCTGGCTGGGCGAGCTTCGCTCGGTCGGCGCGGCCGGCTAGCGCCGGGCGGCGTTCACCAAAGCTGCCACCAGGGCGTCTTGCGCCGCCCCATCAGGTCGACGTTGACCGTCGAGGTCGGGTAGTTCGTCTTCAGGACCCGCTCCGCGTCGTCACGCAACTCCACCAGGCCGAGCTTGTCGTAGCTCTGCGCGAGGATGATCAGAGCTTCCTCGGTCGCCGGCGATCGCTGGAACTCCTGGACCGCCTGCTGGGCACGGCTGGCGGCGGCGACGTAGGCGCCGCGGCGCAGGTAGTAGCGCGCGACGTGGACTTCGTAGGCAGCAAGCGAATTGACGATGTAGTTCATGCGAACGCGCGCGTCATCGGCGTACGGCGATTGCGGGAACTGCTCGGTCAGTTGCCGGAACGACTGGTACGAGTCGCGCGACGCCTGCTGGTCGCGCTCCGACAGGTCCTGGCTCGCCAGGCTGCCCAGCAGGCCGAGGTTGTCGTTGAAGTTGACGAGGCCCTGCAGGTAGAGCGCGTAGTCGAGCGCGGGGCTGGTTGGATGCAGCTTGATGAAGCGCTCGAGCGTCGACAGTGCCTGCGCCTTCTCGCCGCTCTTCCAGAGGTAGTAGGCGCGCTCGATCTGGGCTTGCTGGGCAAGGATGGTTCCGGCCGCCCGGCCCTCGAGGCGCTCGTAGAGCTTGACCGCCTTTTCGTAGTTGCCCGACGCGGCTTCTTCCTTGGCTTCGGTGTAGAGGCGCTCGGGCGTCCAGCGCGACGTCTCGTCGCGGCTCGGCGTGTCGCAGCCGGCGAGCAGGGCGGCGGCGACCGAGATCGCCGACACTGCGGCTCGCAGGCGCGGGGACGGAAGATTCGTTCTCATTGCAAACACGGACGGTGGCGCTGCGTCGCAGCGAAGGCGCGACGCGCGGAGCCGAATCTTATATGGCCGATGGTTCCCTTTGCGAAGACGATGCGATCGCCGCGGCCGATGCCGACGGCGACGATGCCGACGACGCCGCGGTCGAGGAAAGGGTGGCGACGGTCGACGCGGATCGCCACGGCGCGCGGCTCGACAAGGCGATCGTCGCCTTCGTCCCGGAGTTCTCGCGCAGCCACGTCCAGCAGCTGATCCGCTCTGGCTTCGTCGCCCTCGACGGCGCGCCGCTGACGAGCCCGGCACATCGCGTCCGTGCCGGCCAGCGCGTCGCGGTGCGCCTGCAGCCGACCGCCGAGAGCCGCGCCTACCGCGCCGAACCGCTGCCGCTCGCGATCGTCCACGAGGATAGCGACGTGCTCGTGATTGACAAGGCGGCGGGGATGGTTGTCCATCCGGCGGCTGGCAATTGGTCGGGCACTGTCCTCAATGCCTTGCTGGCGCGCGACCCGGCGAGCGCCGCCTTGCCGCGCGCGGGCATCGTCCACCGCCTCGACAAGGACACGTCGGGGTTGATGGTCGTCGGCCGGACCCTGGCTGCGGTGACTGCGCTGGTCCGCGCGATCGCCGCGCGCGAGGTGCAGCGCCGCTACCTGGCGATCGCCCACGGCACGCCGGCGCGCCGGCGCTGGCCGATCGATGCGCCGATCGGTCGCGATCCGCGGCTTCGTACGCGGATGGCGATCGTCGCTGCGGGCAAGCCGGCGCGGACCGATGTCGAGCGCGTCGTTGCCGCCGAAGGGTTCGCCGCGCTGCGCTGCACGCTGCACAGCGGCCGCACGCATCAGATTCGGGTCCATCTCGCGAGCACTGGGATGCCGCTGGTCGGCGATCGCCTGTACGGCGGCGCGCCCGGGCTCGGCATGACGCGTCAGGCGCTGCATGCCCACGAGCTGGCCTTCACCCATCCCGGCTCGGGCCGGCCGATGACATTTCGATCCGAGCCGCCAAGAGACTTCGCTCACGCCTGGGAACACCTCGTTGCCACCGGGGGCGGCTGAGGTCCGCCCGAGTGGCCGCTCCAGTCGCTACAATCCGGCATTCCCTTTCGATGCGAGCGGTCCGTGCGGCGCCCAAACGCCCCGGCCGGATCGTTCGGCGAGACCATCGAGACGTGACCGCACCCGAGGGTGCACCCAACCGTGGCAGGAACTTCCTGCCGAACCCGCCGCGTCGCAGGACGCGCCGACAGCCGCGCCGCGACGCGGCCGAGGAATTCATGAAGAGATGAAGACCCTGGATGCCAAGCGCGTCCTCGAGGCAGCGCTCATCTGCTCCAGCCAGCCGATGGCCTTGCGCGAAATGAGCGCGCTGTTCGCCGGTGAGGTCGGCAACGACACCTTGCGGGCGCTGCTTGCGGAGCTCGCCGACGAGTGCAAGGACCGCGCCATCGAGCTGCTCGCGGTCGCGAGCGGCTGGCGCTACCAGTCGCGTCCCGAGATGGCGCACTACCTGGAACGGCTCGATCCGGAACGGGCGCCACGCTACTCGCGCGCCGTGCTCGAGACGCTTGCCATCATCGCCTATCGGCAGCCGGTGACGCGCGGCGATATCGAGGACATCCGCGGAGTTGCCGTCGCGAGCTCGGTGATGAAGCAGCTCGAAGATCGCGGCTGGATCGAGGCGATCGGCTATCGTGAAGCGCCCGGGCGCCCGGCTCTGCTGGCGACGACGCGCCAATTCCTCGACGACCTCGGCTTCGACTCGCTCGAGCAGCTGCCCGTGCTCGACGGCGCCGACGGCGAGCCGATCGCCACGCCGGTCAGCGGCGACGGTGTCTCCCAAGGATCGCTCTCGTTTGCCGAGCCCGTGGCCGACGCCGCAGGCGAATCCCCCCTCGCTCATCCGCCGGCTGCCGCCGATGCACTGGAACCGCACGCATGAACGCTCCCGACGATCCCTCGCAGCCGGTCGAGACCGTCTACGACGCAGACGCGCCGACGCCGTCGCCAACCGCTGACGCGCCGGTCGCGGCGCGCTCCGGCGAGAGCGACGATTCGGGCGAAGCGGGCACCGGCTCGCCCCATGGCGAGCGCAGCGGCCGTCGACGCAATCGTCGCGACCGTCGGCGCGGTGGCGATCGCGGCGACCGCGGTGATGACCGTGGGCCCCGCGCGCTGCCCGCCAACTTCGAAGGGCCGCTGCCGCGTCATCTGCAGCCGTTGGCGCCGGTCGAGGCAACCGAGGTCTTCGCGCAGGTCCTGTCGGGCGAGTTCGACAACGAGGTCGCCGCCGCTGCCGACGACGGCGAGGAGGCGCAAGAGGAATCGACCAAGCGTGTTCTCGCCCCCGAGCCCGATGCGCCCAAGCTGCACAAAGTGCTCGCGCAGGCCGGCGTCGGCTCGCGCCGCGACATGGAAGAGCTGATCGCCGACGGCAAGATCACCGTCAACGGCGAGCCTGCGCACACCGGGCAGCGAATCTCGTTCGGTGATCGCGTCGAGGTCAACGGAAAGCCGGTGCGATTGCGCATCGTGCCACCGCCGGCACGCATCATCGCGTATCACAAGCCAGCCGGTGAGATCGTCACCAACGACGACCCGCAGCACCGACCGACGGTGTTCAGGCGCCTGCCGAGACTGCAGCAGGGCAAGTGGCAGTCGGTCGGCAGGCTCGACATCAACACCGAAGGCCTGCTCCTCTTCACGACCTCGGGCGGTCTCGCCAACCAGCTGATGCACCCGCGCTTCGGCGTCGAGCGCGAGTACGCGGTCCGCGTCATGGGACATCTCGACGATCTGGCGCGCGCCAAGCTGCTCGAAGGCGTCGAGATCGACGGCCAGCGCGCGGCGTTCAAGTCCATCGCGAACGGTGGCGGCGAAGGCCTGAACGAGTGGTACCGCGTCGTCATCACCGAAGGCCGCAACCGCGAGGTCAGGAAGCTCTTCGACGCCGTTGGCCTGACCGTGAGTCGGCTGATCCGGATCCGCTACGGCACCATCGTCCTTCCGCACGGCTTGAAGCGTGGCGCCTGGGTCGATCTCGACGAGAGCGACGTTCGTGCCATCCGCCGCCTGACGAGCGGCAACAACGCCGGCGAGCGCAGCGATGATCGCAGCGACGTCGGCAAGCGTCGCGACGAGCCGGGGCAGCGCAACGACCGCAACGACCGCCAGCGGCCGCCTCGGCGCGACGATGCGCGTGCCGAGCAGCGGCCGCCGGCCGACCGCGCGCAAGTCGACCGCGAAGACCGCGACGAGGACGACGATTTCGATCCGAGCCGCATTCCGAATCCACTCCAGCAGACCTTCGACCACCGCTTCGTCCAGGGCCGCCGGATCGGCCCCAACAGCGGCTTCGGCGCCGGCGGCAGCGGACCGCGTCCCTCGGCCGCCGGCAAGGGCGATCCGAAGCAGCCCGACCCGTTGCAGACCTCGGTCGGCTACATCGGTGCCGACGCGTTTCATCGCAAGAACCGCGGCCGCGGCGGCGGCTACGGCGGTGGGGGTGGTGGCGGTGGTGGCGGTGGCGGTGGCGGCGGCGGCGGCGGCGGCGGTGGCGGTGGCGGTGGCAGCGGCTATGGCGGCGGCTATGGGGGCGGAGGTCGTCGCGGGCGCTGAGGGCTGCCCAGGGGCGCGCGCGCCCGGCCCCTAGAATCAAGGGCTTTGCCCAAGGACCCCGGAGAACAAGCATGGCGGTGGAACGCACCCTCTCGATCATCAAGCCCGATGCCGTGGCGAAGAATGTGATCGGAAAGATCTACTCGCGCTTCGAGGCAGCCGGGCTGAACATCGTCGCTGCGAAGATGGCGCACCTCGGCCGCGCCGAAGCCGAGGCGTTCTACGCTGTCCACCGCGGCCGGCCATTCTTCGGCGACCTCGTCTCGTTCATGATCTCCGGGCCGGTGATGATCCAGGTCCTCGAGGGCGAGTCGGCAATCGCGAAGAACCGCCAGCTGATGGGCGCCACCGATCCGAAGAAGGCTGACGCAGGCACGATCCGGGCCGACTTCGCCGCCAGCATCGATGCGAACGCGGTCCACGGTTCCGACGCGACCGAGACCGCGGCCACCGAGATCGCATTCTTCTTTCCCGGCATCGACCTGCACAGCCGCTGAGGGGCTGCCTCCTGATGGTCAATCTCCTCCAGTTCGACCGTGACGCGCTCGGCGACTGGTGCGGGCAGCAAGGCGAGCAGGCCTTTCGGGCGACGCAGGTGTTCCGCTGGATTCACCAGCGCGGCGAGAGCGACTTCGCGGCGATGTCGAACATCGCGCGGGCGCTGCGCGACAAGCTGATCGCGATCGCCGAGATCAAAGCACTGCCAGTCGCGAGCGAGCAGGTCGCCGCCGACGGCACGATCAAGTGGCTGTTCGACGTCGGCGGCGGCGACGCGGTCGAGACGGTCTTCATTCCCGAGGTCGGTCGCGGCACGCTGTGCGTCTCGTCGCAGGCCGGATGCGCGGTCAACTGCCGCTTCTGCGCGACGGGCCACCAGGGGTTCAGCCGCAACCTGACGACCGCCGAGATCGTCGCCCAGCTCTGGCACGCCGAGTTCGAGCTGCGCCGCAGGCTCGCCCTCGCGCCGGGCGAGCGCGCCATCACCAACGTCGTGATGATGGGCATGGGCGAGCCGCTGCAGAACTACGGCGCGCTGCTGCCGGCGCTCAGGATCATGCTCGACGACCACGGCTATGGTCTGTCGCGCCGCCGGGTCACCGTCTCGACCTCAGGAGTGGTGCCGATGATCGACCGCCTGCGCACCGACTGCCCGGTTGCGCTCGCAGTGTCGCTGCACGCGCCCGACGACGCATTGCGCGACGATCTGGTGCCGCTGAACCGCAAGTACCCGATCGCCGAGCTGCTCGACTCGGCACGGCATTACCTCGAGCGGGCGCCGCGCGACTTCATCACGATCGAATACTGCATGCTCGACGGTGTCAACGATTCTCCCGCCCAGGCTCGCGCGCTGCTCGAGCTGCTGCGTGGCGACGGTGGCGTCGAGCATCCCGGCCTGGCCAGCAAGGTCAACCTGATCCCGTTCAACCCGTTCGCGGCGTCGGGGCTGAAGCGCTCGCCTGCCGATCGGGTCAGCGCGTTCGCGAAGGTGCTGCAGGACGGCGGCATCGTCACGACCATCCGCAAGACGCGCGGCGACGACATCGCCGCGGCCTGCGGCCAGCTCGCCGGCGAAGTTCAGGACCGCACCCGCGTCGCCGAACGGCGGGCCCATGCGACGCCGGTGCGGATCGCGGCGCCGGCCTCGCGGCGGCGCGCCGACCCGGCGACCGAGCGGCAATGCCCATGAGACATTCGATGGCGGCGCGCGGTGTCCTGCTCGCCCTCTCGCTCTCTGCGTTGCTCGCCGCATGCACGACGCAGAACACCGTCGTTCCCGTCAGCGGCGCCCCCGACCGGATCAATCCGACCGAAGAAGCCGACGCCAAGAAGCGCGCGCGCGCGCGCCTCGAGCTCGCCTCCGCGTACTACAGCCGCGGCGAGATGACGACCGCGCTCGACCAGGTCAAGATCGCCCTCGTCGCCGACCCGCAATACGGCGAGGCGTACAACCTGCGCGGACTCATCTATTCGGGCCTGGGCGACCAGGCGCTTGCAGAGGACAGCTTCCGGCAGGCGCTACAGATCAACCCGCGCGACCCCGACACGATGCACAACTACGGCTGGGTCCTGTGCCAGCAGAAGCGCTATCCCGAGTCGTTCGAAATGTTTCGCCAGGCGCTCGCGGTGCCGCAGTACCGCGGCACGGCGCGGACGCTGCTCGCCGAGGGCGTGTGCCAGGCCTTCGCCGGCCAACTTGCCGAATCGGAGGCGTCGCTCTCGCGTGCGTACGAGCTCGACCCATCGAGCCCCTTCGCGGCGACCAATCTCGCCGAGGTCCTCTACCGCCGCGGCGACTACGAGCGGGCCCGTTTCTATGTCCGCCGCGTCAACTCGCAACCGGCCATCTCCAACGCGCAGACGCTCTGGCTCGCCGCGCGGATCGAGAACAAGCTCGGCAACCGGACCGGGGCGACGGACTTCGGCAGCCAGCTGCGCAACCGCTTCCCCGACTCGCGCGAGGCGGCGCTGTTCGCGCGCGGCGCTTTCGATGAGTGAAGTGGTCGGCTCCGCCGCCGCGCCGAGCGCGGGGCAACTGCTTCGCGAGGCGCGCGAGCGGCAGGGCCTCCACATCGCTGCCCTCGCGGCATCGATCAAGGTGACGCCGAAGAAGCTCGAGCTTCTCGAAGCCGATCGATTCGACGCCTTGCCCGACGCGACCTTCACCCGCGCCCTCGCGCAGACGGTATGTCGAGCGCTGAAGATCGATCCCGCGGCCGTTCTGAGGCTGCTGCCGCCGCCGGCAGGCCAACGGCTGGAGCAGGTCGGTGAGGGCCTGAACGCGCCCTTTCGCGAGCGACCGGGGGTCGGCGCGCAACGCGAGGGCACCGTGAGCGGGCTCGGGTCGGCGTTCTGGGTGACGATCCTGATCCTCGTCGCCGCGATCGGGCTGTACTTCCTTCCCCCCGGCTGGCTCTCGCTCGTCGGTTGGCGCGGTGGCGCCGTCAAGTCGATCACCGCGGCGCGCGCACCGTCGGCACTGCCGGCAACGCCGGCATCCGGCTCGCTCGGCTCGCCGTCGGTCGGCGCGCCGACGATCCTCGCCGCACCCGCCGACGCGGAGCCGACACCGCCGGGTGCCGAGCCGATCCCGGCCGGCGCAGAACCTGCACCTGTCGCGGCGCCGCCGATCGGCGCAGCGGCATCGAGCTGAG
>DATAYY010000170.1:0-25597 GCA_036272325.1 Caldimonas sp.
CGTGCGCCGCTCGTGGGCGCGCGGCCACGAGGCGGCGCTGGTCGGGTTCCTGCGCGCCTACCGCGACGCGATGCGGTGGCTCGTGGACCCTGCCCATCGCGACGTCGCCGAGGCGCTGCTCGTCGCCAACCTGCGCGACATGACGCCGCCGCTCGCGCAGCGCGCCGCCGAGACTCTCCTCGCCGAGCGCGGCGGCCTGCTGCGCAATCTCGAGATCGAGCCTCGAGCGCTGCGCACCGTGCTCACGCTGCGTGCGAAATTCGGCCAGCCGCCACGTGCGCTCGGCGACGTCGACCGCTACATCGACCTGTCGTACCGCGACCAGGCGCTCGCCGGAGCTCCCTAGCCGTGCCTGAGCGGCCGGAAGAACTCGACGATCTCGCGCGCGAGCGCCTCGGGCTGTTCCATCGCGGCGAAGTGGCCGCCCTTGTCCATCACCGTCCAACGCCGGATGTCGGTGTACATCGTCTCGGCGAGCGAACGCGGCGGATGCAGGATCTCGCGCGGGAACTCGGCGTAGCCTATTGGCACGCCGACACCGCGGTCGGGGATTGGCCACGGCCCATGCCTGCGTGCGTAGTAAGGCCAGAACGAGGAGCCGATCGCGCCGGTGAACCAATAGAGCGAGATGTGGGCGAGCATTTGGTCCTTGCTGAACGCGCGCTCGACATCGCCGCCGCAATCCGACCAGGCGCGAAACTTCTCGACGATCCAGGCGGCGAGCCCGGCCGGCGAGTCGGTGAGGCCGAACGCGAGCGTCTGCGGTCGCGTTCCCTGGATCCACTGGTAGCCGCTCTCTTCCGTGAGCCAGTGGTCGAGCTCGCGCAGGTAGTCGCCCTCCTCGGCGCTCGGACTCGTCTTCGACAGCTTCGGATCGCGCCGCACCGCAAGCAGGTTGAGGTGGATGCCGATCAGCTTGTCGGCGTGCGCGGCGCCGAGCCGCGACGTCACGAACGCGCCCCAGTCGCCGCCCTGCGCGGCGAAGCGCCGATGGCCGAGGACGTCGGTCATGAGATCGGCGAAGCAGTCGGCGATCCGTTCGATGCTGAAGCGCTCCTGGCCGGGAGCGAACGAAAGCGCGTAGCCCGGCAGCGAGGGCGCGACGACGGTGAACGCGTCGGCAGGATCGCCGCCGAAGCGCGCCGGGTCGGTGAGGCGCGGCAGGATGTCGAGGAACTCGAACACCGAGCCGGGCCAGCCGTGCGACAGCAAGAGCGGGCACGGCGACGGCCCCTTGCCCTCGAGGTGCAGGTAGTGCAGGTCGATGCCGTGCAGACGGACCCTGAACTGCGGGAACGCGTTGAGGCTCGCCTCCGCAGCGCGCCAGTCGAACGCGCCCTGCCAATGAGCAACCAAGGCCTTCAGGTAGTCGACGTCGGTGCCGTACGCCCACGGCGCGCCAGGCGCCTGGTCTGGAAAGCGGGTGCGCGCGAGGCGCGCGCGCAGGTCGTCGATCGCGCTCTCGGCGATGTGGAGTCGAAACGGGACCGGGGCTGTTGCCATGGCGGGCCTCCTGAGCGCGATTCTCGATCGCCGATCGTTTCGGCGTCGATCGAAACGTCCTCGGGCGCAGCTGGTGCACAGTCACGCCATCGCCTCACCCGCCGCGACCGAACCACGCAATGACGATCACCTGTTTCATCCGCTACCAGATCGATCCCTTCCAGCGCGACGCCTTTCGTGCCTACGCCGAGACCTGGGCGCGCGTCATCCCGCGCTGCGGCGGCAACCTGATCGGCTACTTCCTGCCGCACGAAGGCACGAACGACGTCGCCTGGGGACTGATCGGCTTCGACAGCCTCGCCGCTTACGAACGCTACCGCGCCGCCTTGCGTGCCGACGCCGACGGACGGGCGAACTTCGCGCGCGCACAGAACGAGCGATTCATCCTGCGCGAGGAGCGCAGCTGGCTCGAGGATGTCACGGCGACGCGCAATCGTCCGCCGGAATCTGCGCCGGCCGCATCGCGCGTGCCCGGCTGAGCAATGACGATGGCGATGGCAATGGCCGACCCGCACGAACCCCGGCTCGCCCGCGTCGCCGCGATGGTCGCCGACCCGGCGCGCTCGCGAATGCTCTCGTACCTGATGACCGGCGAGTACGCAAGCGCAGGCGAGCTGGCAGCGGCTGCATCGGTGACGCCGGCGACCGCGAGCGGCCATCTCGCCAAGCTGAGCGACGCCCGCTTCGTCGTCTGCGAGCCGCGCGGCCGCCATCGCTACTACCGTCTCGCCGACGCCGAGGTCGCGCATGCGCTCGAAGCGCTTGCGCTCGTCGCCGAGCGCGACGTCCACGATCGCGCGTGGGCGCATCCCGAGCGGCAGCGGCTGCGCTATGCACGCTGCTGCTACGGCCATCTCGCCGGCCAGCTCGGCGTCGCCGTGTTCGACGCGTTGCGAGTCGATCATCGACTCGCAACGGCCGACGACGGCCTCACATTGAGCGTCACCGGTCACGCCTGGCTGCGCGGCCTCGGCCTCGAGCCTGCACCGCCCTCCAGGCGGCGCCGGTTCGCCTATCCGTGCCTCGACTGGTCCGAGCGGCGCGACCACCTCGCCGGCCAGCTCGCCGACGAGCTCTACCTGCACCTGGTCGCACGCGGATGGTTGCGTCGCGACAGCGGCCGGCTCGTGTCGCTGACAAGCATCGGCGAGCGCGAGCTGCTGCCACGCCTCGTGGAACAGGCCGGCCGGCCGCGCGACGGCATCGCCGCTGTGCGCCACGACGCTGGCGCCGCCGCACCGTAGCATCGGAGCCGCTGCCGCGTGCCGCCGTGCTGGTGGAGCGCACGTGCCGCGCTGCTCGCACGGCCGCAACGGCGGTCGCCCGCTCCTCGATTCGGAAAGTCCTGCCATGCCTCGAATCCTCAACTTCAGCGCCGGACCGGCGGTGCTGCCCGAGTCCGTGCTCCGCCAGGCTGCGGAGGAGATGCTCGACTGGCACGGCAGCGGCATGTCGGTGATGGAGATGAGCCACCGCGGCAAGGAGTTCGTCGCCATCCACGCCGAGGCCGAGGCGCTGCTGCGCGAGCTGCTCGCTGTCCCCCCGAACTACAAGGTGCTCTTCCTGCAGGGCGGCGGGATCGGCGAGAACGCGATCGTGCCGATGAACCTGCTGCGCGGCAAGGCGAGCGCCGACTACATCCACACCGGCGAGTGGTCGAAGAAGTCGATCGCCGAGGCGAAGAAGTACGCCCGCGTCAACATCGCCGCGAGCGGCGAAGCCGGCGGCTTCACGAGCGTGCCGCCGCGCGAGAGCTGGCGGCTCGATCGCGATGCGGCCTACGTGCACATCTGCGCGAACGAGACGATCGGCGGCGTCGAATACCACTTCACGCCGGAGACCGGCGACGTCCCGCTGGTCGCCGACATGTCGTCGAACATCCTCTCGCGGCCGCTCGACGTCTCGCGCTACGGCCTGATCTACGCCGGCGCGCAGAAGAACATCGGGCCGGCGGGCCTCACGATCGTGATCGTCCGCGACGACCTCATCGGCAAGGCGCTGCCGTCGACGCCGTCGGCGTTCGACTACAAGCTGCAGGCCGACGCCGATTCGATGCTCAACACGCCGCCGACGTACGCGATCTACATCGCCGGCCTCGTCTTTCGCTGGCTCAAGTCGCGCGGTGGCCTGGCGGCGATGGCCGAGCACAACCGCAACAAGGCAGCGGTCCTCTACGACGTTCTCGATCGCAGCGCGCTGTATCGCAATCCCGTTGCAGCCGCCGACCGCTCGCTGATGAACGTTCCGTTCCGCCTCGCCGACGACGCGCTCGACGAAGCCTTCCTGAAGGGCGCGCAGGCGCGCGGCATGGTGCAGCTGAAGGGCCATCGCTCGGTGGGCGGGATGCGCGCCTCGATCTACAACGCGATGCCGCTCGAAGGCGTGCAGGCGCTGGTCGCGTACCTGCAGGAATTCGAGGCTGGCCATGGCTGAGCGGCTCGGCGTCCTGGTGCTGAACCAGATCTCGGCCGCGGGCCTGTCGCGACTGCCTGCCGAACGGTACCGGGTCGGCAAGGAGATCACCGACCCGGTCGCGATCCTCGTCCGCTCCGCCGATCTCCACCAGGCGGCGATCCCGGCGAGCGTGTCCGCGATCGGCCGCGCCGGCGTCGGCACCGACAACATCCCGGTCGAAGCGATGAGCCGGCGCGGCGTTCCGGTCTTCAACGCGCCGGGCGCGAACGCCAACGCCGTCAAGGAGCTGGTGCTCGCGGGGATGCTGCTCGCGGCACGCCAGATCGCACCGGCGCTGCGCTTCGTCGGCACGCTCGACGTCGGCGCCGCCGACCTCGAGCGCGTCGTCGAGGACGGCAAGAAGGCGTTCGCCGGCGTCGAGCTCGCCGGCCAGACGCTCGGCATCATCGGCCTCGGCAAGATCGGCTGCCTGGTCGCCGACGCGGCGATCAAGCTCGGCATGCACGTGCTCGGCTTCGACCCCGACATCACCGTCGACGCCGCGTGGAGCCTGCCGTCGCAGGTGCGGCGCGCGACGAGCGTCAACGAGGTGCTCAAGCAGGCGCAGTTCGTCACCTTGCACGTGCCGCTCGTCGACGCCACCCGCCACCTCGTCAACGACGCCAACATCGGGCTGATGCGACCGGGCGCGGTGCTGCTCAATTTCAGCCGCGACGGCGTCGTTGCCGACAGCGCGGTGCTGGAGGCGCTCGCCGCGAACCGGCTCGGTCAGTACGTCTGCGACTTTCCCGGCGCCGCACTGCACGACCAGCCGCGCGTGATCGCGCTGCCGCATCTCGGCGCGTCGACGCGCGAGGCCGAGGACAACTGCGCGGTGATGGTCGTCGACCAGCTGCGCGACTACCTCGAGCATGGCAACGTCGCCAACGCCGTCAACTTCCCTCCGGTGACGATGGCGCGCGAGTCGGCCTACCGGGTCGCGATCGCCAACGCCAACGTTCCCAACATGCTCGGCCAGATCTCGACCGCGATGGCCAGGGCCGGGCTCAACATCCACAACATGGTCAACAAGTCGCGCGGCGACATGGCGTATACGTTGGTTGACGTCGACAGCCCGGTGCTGCCCGAGGTGCAGGCCGGGATCGCCGCGATCGATGGCGTGCTCGCGGTGCGCTATCTGCCCGTCGCCTGAGCCCCGACCAGCGTCGCGTGCGGCGGGTCGGAGCGTCGGGCGGACCGACGCGGGAAGCTGACCACCGTCTTCCTACGCGAACGATCGGCATTCGCCGATGGGGTTGCGATAAACGAAGTCGCACAGTGAACGCGATGAAGCGCTGTTGCGACCGGCGTCCGATCGCCTTTTCGCTATCGTGTGTGATGGCCTGCGGCTTCGGCGTCTGCAGCGGGGCGCCCGCGCATGGATCCGACGCAGCGCCCGAAGCCGCCAGCGCGCGCCCCGCGGCGACCGGGCCCGCCCTCGATCGCACGGGCAAGAAGCGAGTCGGCACCGCGTCGGTGTATTCGCACCGCTTCGCCGGTCGCACGATGGCCGACGGCACGCCGATGGATCCGCGCGATGACAACGCTGCAAGCAGGACCCTGCCGCTCGGCACGAAGGCGAAGATCACCAACCTCGAGACCGGCCAGGCCGCGACGGTCACGATCCAGGACCGCGGACCCTACGCGAAAGGCCGCATCGTCGACCTCTCGCCGGCGACGGCGAGCAAGATCGGGCTCACGCCGAAGGAGGGCGTCGCCAAGGTCGAGGTGAAGCCGATTGACCTGCCCGCTCCCAAACGTGACGTGAACGACTGATCGACCGCATGGGCTGGGCCCGGTCGTACCGATTTTCGTCGCGGGACCGCTCAGGCGCCCGGCTCCGGGACGTCGAACGGCCACGTCAGCAGCACCTCGTCGGCGACGCGGATCGGGTCGAGGTGGCCTCGAAAGGCATGGACGGCTTGCGTCAGGTGCAGCAGCTGCGCAGCCGAGCCGGGCGCCCTGCGCCGCGCCAGGCGTGCGAAGAACGCGTAGTGCCACGCAAAGCACTCCCTCGGCGACTTCGTTTCGATCCGCGGCAGGCTCATCAGCGGGGAGAGGCAAGGACCGTACCGCGCCGAAGATGACAAATCGCGCCACCTCGGCGCTATCGTCGGCCGGCGCCGCGGGGCGGATCGCGCGCCACCCCGAGGAAACACCGACAGCCACGGAGTCAACCATGGATATGACCCTCGAGCAGGCCAACAAGATCATCGCCTTTGCGCTGCAACGCGCCGCCACGGCGGGCTATCAGCCGATGGCGGTGGTGGTGCTCGATGCCTCTGGACACACCCGGAGCGCCCAGCGCCAAGACGGCGCCAGCATGTTCCGGATCGACATCGCCGCCGGCAAGGCATGGGCGTCGATCGCCATGGGCGCCGCCTCGCGCGTCCTGACACAGCGCGCCAGGGACCTGCCGGCGTTCTTCGGCGCCCTCGCCGCGACCGGCAACGGCAAGTTCATCCCGCAGACCGGCGCCGTGCTGATCAAGGATGCCGAAGGCCGCGTCGTCGGCGCCGCCGGGGCGAGCGGCGGCACCGGCGACGAAGACGAGGCGATCTGCATCGCAGGCATCGAGGCGGCCGGTCTGCAATCGGGATAGGCGGATCGGCGCCGACCTGGACGCGTGCTTGCCGCCAACTTCCGGTCAGCAGGGATTCGGCGCGGGCAGCGGTACGGCGACCGGTCGCAGCAGCGCCGGCCCGACGGTCGTCTGCCCCGCGATGTCCTTCAATTCGATCGTCAACGCGCCGCCGCCCGGCGCCGGCACGGCCGAGAGGGCGGCGAGCACATCGACGCCGCTGTTGTCGATCTCGTAGCTGCCGAAGAATGCCTGAGCGCCGCCGGCGACCGTGCCGAACTCGCCGCTGAAGGCCAACTTCAAGCACGAGTCGTCGAGACGCGCGATGTTGCCGCTCAGCGAGAGCACGACCTGGCCCGCGTCATCGGTGAACTGGACTGCGTCCGTGCCGCCGGCCGGCGGCGGTACGGCCGGCGCCGACGGGCAGACCAGGACGGCGGCGACGGCGCCGCCGCACACCGGCGCTGCGCTCGCGCCGAAGGCGGCCAACGCCGTGGCGCCGGTGCCGGTGCCGCCCACCCCGGGGCCGCAGCCTGCGAACACCAGCGCGCCGAGCGCGCACGTCGCCAGGCAGGCTCGTCGAAGCTTCGCTGTCATCGTTCAGCTCCCTCGGTGCTGTAGAAATAGACGCCGAAGCGCACGCGGTGGCCGGCGCCCGGTGCCTTCGCGTCGGCGCCGTCGGCATCGCTGCACGCCTGCGCCTCGGCCAGGACCGGCGGCAGCGCCCTGCTCCAGGCCTGCTTCGCCGCGCGCTGCAGCCGCTGCACCGACGCAGGCGTGATGCGGTCGAGATACATCGCCTGCTCGAGAAAGTTCGCCTCGCCCTGCAGGTTCGCCGCGGCGGCGCTGGCGTGATCGGCGAGGTTGGCGGCGAACAGGTCGGACATCTCGGCGAAGCCCTGGCGCGGCGCGAACCCGCTCGACGACAGCGCGATGCCGTTGTCGACTTCGGTCACCGCGCCGAGGCGCAGCAATTCGTCCAGCATGGCGCGGCCGCGCACGTCGCTGCTCACGCCCGCGACCATGGCGTCGAACTCGGCGCGCTGGAGCGTCCGCGGGCGGCGCCGGCGATCCTGGTACGCGGCGTCGCCGAGCCAGCGCGCGACCACCTCGCCGACGAGGGAGAGTGGCGCGCCGTTCTTGCGCGCCGTGCGCACGCTGCGCGCCGGTGCGCGCGTGAGTGTGCGGACGTCGCGCCGGTGCACGCCCGAGAGCAGCGACACCGCGCTGTCGGTCTGCGCCATGCCGCGCGCGCTCAGCTCGGCCGTCGCGGCGTCGAGGAACACGCGCTTGAGCGCCGCGGCAAAGGCCGGGTAGGTGACGCCATGGCGCACCAGCAGCCCGACCAGCGGCCGCATCACGCGCAGGACGCCAGCTTCGACGATCGAGTGACGGCTGGTCACAGGTTGCTGTTGGCCGGGCTTGACGCGCCTGAAGTCTGTGGGATATTGTCCCACAAACAAACCGTGCAAGCAAGGAGGCACCATGTCGATCGATCACAAACCCGACCGAAGGCATCGCCGCGCGGCGTTGCCGCTGCTTGCCCTGGTGGCTCTCCTGGCGACGTCGTGCGGCGGCGGCTCGTCGCCCGGCACGGCGCCGACGGCGACGACAGCCAGCGCGCTGGCCGCGTCGCGTCCGGGCGACTTGCTCGCCTACGTGAGATCGCTGCTGCTCGCCCGCGACGCGCAGCGCCAGGCCGCCCCCGGCGCCGCGCTCGACGGGCCGCCGGTGCCGGGCACGTCGCTGGCGCTGAGCCCCGCCGGCGCGGCCGTCGCGTACTCGAACACCACGGTGCAGGAAACCGGGGTCGACGAGGAAGACCTGCTCAAGACCGACGGCACGTCGGTCTATGCGCTCGACACCGTCACGCTCGCCGCTGCCGGGCGAATGCAACCGCAGCTGCGGGTCTATCGCCGCGACGCCGGCGGCGGGATCGATCCCGTCCAGGTGCTGCCCTTGCCCGTTGACACCACCGGCTTTCCGCAGCCGCGCGGCCTGCTCCTCGCGGCGCCAGCGCAACGCGCGGTGGCGCTCAGCCAATCGTTCCTGCCGATCGCCGATCCGCTGCCGTGCGCGCTCGAGGTCCCTTGTCCGCTGGCGGGGGCGATGATCTATCCGATCTTCGCGCTGCAATCGAACATCCAGCTGCAGTTCCTCGACCTCGACGCGACGGGCAACGCCGCGCTCGGCAAGCGCGTCGTGATCGACGGCCAGCTCGTCGCCAGCCGGCTGATCGGCAACATCGTGTACATCGTGACCACGTACTCGCCGCACGTGCCGTACGAGCGGCTCGCCGCCGGTGCCACGGCGCAGCAGAAGTCCGACGTGCTCGACCAGATGACGACGGTCGACTTCCTGCCCACGTGGCGCGCCGACTCCTCAGCCGCCGAGGCACTGGTCGCCGACACCGACTGCTACGTCCACCCGACGAACGCCTCGCTCGCGCTCCAGGTGACGACGATCACCGCGATCGATCTCGGCTCGCCGACGCTGGCGCGCGCGAGCCGCTGTTTCGTCGGCGGCACCGAGGCGATCTACATGGCGCCGACGAACCTGTACCTGGCGACGACTCGCTTCCCCTTCATCATCCTGGCCACCGGACTCCTCCAGTACGCACCGCAGTTCGCAACCGACATCCACAAGTTCTCGGTCGCGGGGCTGGCGATCGACTACCGCGCCTCGGGCGAGGTTCAGGGCAACCTTGGCTGGGACACCGAGCGCAAGTCCTATCGGATGGGCGAATACAACGGCGACTTGCGCGTGCTCAGCTTCACCGGCCAGACCGGCTGGCTGCTGCCCGAAGACGCGACCTCGGCCACCGCACCGCCGCCATCGCCGGCGACCCTGACGGTGCTGCGCGAATCGGCGACCGCCGCGTCGCTCGACACGATCGCGACCTTGCCCGACGCCAAGCATCCGCAGCCGCTCGGCCAGGCCGGCGAGCAGATCCACGCGGTGCGCTTCAGCGGTGCGCGCGGCTACCTCGTGACCTTCCGCAGCGTCGACCCGCTGTACGTGCTCGACCTGAGCGACCCGAGCGACCCGCAGGTGGCCGGCTCGCTCCAGGTGACGGGCTTTTCCGACTATCTGTTCCCGCTCACCGACGCCCTGCTCTTCGGCGTCGGCCACGACGTCGACGCGACCAACCACCTCGGCGGCGTCAAGCTGGGACTGTTCGACGTCAGCGATCCGACGCGGCCGAAATTGCTCGACACCCGCACCGTCGGCGCTTCCGGCAGCCAGAGCGCGCTCGATGCGTCGAGCCACGGCATCAACTGGCTGCAGATCGGCAGCGTGGCGCGCGTCGGCCTACCGCTGCTCGTCACCGCCGCGCCCTTCGACCCGAGCCCGCAGCACGGCCTGCAACGCATCGAGGTCGACACGCAGGCGCAGACGCTCGCGCTGAAGGCCATGCTGCCGGCACCGAGCGATCCGATGACTTACCCGAGCCTGTGGGGAGACCGGAGCCTCCAGATCGGCTCCAAGCTCGTCTATCTGACCGAGGGGCAGGTCGTGGTCGCCGACTGGTAGCGACCCCGGGACTCTCGCTTCAAGCGTTTGGCAAAGACGATGTTGGCCTACATGGCGCCTTCCTCGCTCACGTGTTCATGTCGGTTGTCGTCATCGCGCCCGGCTTCGTGCGCCGGCTCGCTTTCCGGCCTTCTTCGCCGGCGTCGCGCTGAGCCCGACCAGCAGCTTGCTGCCGATCGGCGAGCCCCAGCCCGTGCAGGCGTCCCAGCCCGGGCGGGCCGAGTAGCTTCCGTTGCTGCCGTTGACGACGTCGCGGAACGCGCCGTATCCGACCAGCGAGCCGTAGAGCAGCGGGTTGAGATAGCCGACGGGTTTGCCGAGCTTCTGGTTGAGCAACGCGATCAGCCCGGCCCAGAGCGGCGCGACCGCGCTCGTGCCGCCGATCACCATCGACTGACCGTCGACGCGGACGCGGTAGCCGCTGTTCGGGTCGGCGTCGCCCGCCACGTCGGGAACGCCTCGGCCGGTCTTTTTGCCGCCGGCGATGGGAGGCACTTTGGCCGACGTCTGGTATGCCGGCAGCGCGAAGAAGCCGCTGACGCCGCCGCCGGTCGCGCTCGCCTTGGTGTCCTCGTTCCACACGACTTCGTCGCTGATCACGTTGCCAGCCGCGCTGATCTTGGTGCCGCCGCAGCCGAGCGCGAACGGGCTCGAGGCCGGGAAGTCGACGTGCGGCTTGCCATCGCCGACGCCATCGGCCGAGCCGTTGTCGCCGGCAGCACAGCACACGGTCACGCCCATCGCCGCGGCGGCCTGGAACGCCTGGTCGAACTGGGTCATCGCCGCTGCCGTCCAGTTCGATTCGGCCGAGCCCCAGCTGATCGAGATCACCGACGGCTTGTTGACGCTGTCGTGAACGGCGGTCGTGATGGCGTCGAGGAAGCCCTGGTTGGTGTTCGGCGCGAAGTACACCGCGATCTTCGCCTTGGGCGCGATTGCAGCAGCGACCTCGATGTCGAGCATCACTTCGCCGTCGGCACTGTTGGCGTTGCTCGGTTGGTTGCGACCGCCGTCGACGCTGATCGCCGTGACCGAGGGCACCGGCAGCTTCAGGCCGGTGAAGTAGGCAGTGATGTCGGCCGGCCTGAAGCCGCCGCCGAGCTCGACGATGCCGATGCACTGGCCGCTGCCGTCGACGCCGGTCGGAAAGTCGTACAGCTGCGCCAGCTGTGGCGGCGTGAACGACGCGCCGGGCGAGCGCGTGACGGCCACGCCCGGCGCGCCGAGCACCTGGAAGTGCGGCGATGCCTGCGGCCGGTTGTCGAGCCCAAAGACGCCTTCGACGATGCCGGCCAGTTCGCCCGGAACGCTGATCGATCCCGTGCGGCCGCGGTAGGTACCGCCGTCGTACGCGAACTGCTTCAGCGTGACGCCGAACGCCTTGCTCATCGCCGCTGCCGCGCCGGAGAGCACGACGGTTCGCCGCGGCGCGCTCGATTCGACGACGGCGAGCTGGTGGGCCTTGGCAAACGCCGCGACCTTGGCAATGTCGGCCGCGGCCGCGCCATGGCGGGCGGCGAATTCGTCGCGGCTCAAGTAGCTGCGCTCGGCCAACGGCTGATCGCCGAGTGCGCCTCCCGCATCGAGGTCGCGCGCACCCGGCTTCGGGCGAACACGTACCGAGACTTCGATGCGCTCATCGGGCAGCACCGGCGCGACGGCACGCGCTCCGGGCATCGGCGGGCGCGTGGTCCCGGGCAGGGTGGTTTGATTCGGGGTCTTCTTCGCCATGAGGCTTCTCCGGTGAATGCGGCTCCTCGGCGTGGGCCTGGTCGTCGTGGTGGTCTCCAGCGCGAAAGGCGTCGGCGGATGCGAGGCAGACGTCGTTGGAATCCTTCGCGAGCCCCGCGCCGAGATCCGGGCGATCGACGGAGCTGACCACGACCACGTATTGGACGCCGAAACGATGGGGGGCGCCAAGACTCTCGCTCAGCCTTCGCGACGACTCCCCTGCCGGAGCCCGCGTCAGTGCGGCTTCGGAGGCGCGCCTCTCAAGCCTCTCAATCTTCCTGAAGACGGTTGGCCTGCCGGTCGGCGAGGCACTGGTCGAGCCGAGCCGCCTCGCCGAGAGCGATCCGCTCGGCTTCGATCGCAATGCGTGCATAGTTCCAGCTGGGATTCTCGGCTCGCAGCTTGAGCGCGAGAACGGAGATGAGCGCGGCGCGGACGCCTTCCCGCCAGACCGCCGAGGCCGGAAGCGGGTTCGGGAGCGCGTTGAAGAAGCCGTATTCGGTGAGCTGCGTCGCCCCAGGACCGACCGACTCGAGCACGACCAAGCCGTCGCTCGCCGCCAGCGCATCACTGCGCAACAGCTTGTAGCGGTAGACGCCGCGACCCGGCATCGATTTGTCGACGAGGTGAGAGAGCTGGTAGGTGACGTTGGGCAGAAAGAAGACGGGAACGCGTTGCTCCCAGGCCGTCACGAACCGGGCGCCGTCGCTCGACCTCGACACGACGCGGACATCGACCGTATCGGGAAACAGTTCCTTGTAGTGAGCGACGTCGTCGATCACGTCTTCGACGCTCGCGATCGGGGCCTTGATCCTGGCACGGCGAAGAGTCCCGACGTAGGCGTCGGCGTCGGCGGTCGCGATGCACGCGAGCTCGACCCCGTCGGTGGCGCCGACGTCACGCCGGGCCGATGGCCAGCGCTTCAGGATCCGGGCCAGCTTCTCGGTGTAGGCACTGTCGGGTTGCTCGGGCTTTGCAACCAGCGGCTGGGCGTCGACGGCCAGCCAAGCCGATGCAAGGGCCAGGGCGCCGAGGAAGCGCTTCATCCAGCCGCGAACTCGGAAAAGCAGGCGAGCCGGGTCAGCTCGTGCTCCTGCATGCCTCGAGGCAGGAGCGGCTCGTACCGGGCCTCGTCGTCATGGAGCGTGAGGAGGCCGATGCCGACCTGCTTGTTGCCGACCGGGGCTTGCAGGGAATCGTCGATCACGAAGCCGCTCGACGGTACCCAGACGTGGCGGACGCCGCCCGCGACGAAGTCGAGAGCCTGGTGGGTGTGGCCGCTGAACACGATCCGCAGCGACCGCCGCAAAGGTCCCTCCAGCAGACGTCGGGCGGCATCGGCAGCGACGTATCGACCCGTGGCCATTCCCGTCTCGCGCGGCGGGCGAACCAGCGGGCGATGCAGGAACAGCGCGACCCGGGCGTCTTGCGGCAGCGAATCGGCCAACCGCTCGATCCAGTCCCGCTGGGTCGACTCGGCCGGGTCACCGCTGCCCATGAGCTGGGCGTTCAAGCCGACGAGAGTCCAGGCGGCGTGCTGCTCGATCCAGCGGTCGGCGCCGAAGCGCCTGAGATAGCGAATCAGTCGCGCATGGTCGAGCGGCTGCTCGCCGCTGCCGGTCCCCATGTCGTGATTGCCGGGCAGGCAGGCCACGCGGGTCGGCCAGCGGCCAACGCAATCGGCGGCATGGTCGAGATCGTCCGGATGTCGATCGCCGTCGAGGCTGATGTCGCCCAGATGGACTGTCAGCGCCGGCGCGATTTCGGATGCGGCCGATGCCGCTGCGCGCCAGTTGGACACGCACTCGGGAGCACGGTCCGAGAGATGGCTGTCCGCAAGCAGGACGATGCGCGTGTCTGATCGACAGGCCATTCCTGCACGGTAGTCGGGCGAGATGACAGTTTTGTTGTCGCCCGGGGTGCGGGGGCGGCGCCGGGTCCGCACCGGCTGCTCGTCACGGCTCCGTGGCGACCTCGAGCTGCGCCAAATTGACCTCCACCGTCATTGGCAACGTCCGCATTTCATCCGCACTACGCTCGCGCGCAGATCCGCGCCAGGCTGGCGAACAGGGGCGCGAGGCGTCCATACATCGGTTGGTAGACCTCGCGGTGCAGCCGGTCGTACAGGGCCGCGTTTTCGGCCTTGGGCCGGAAGACCTGCCCGGCCCTTGCCATGGCGGAGGTTGCGGCGCCCGCGTCGGCGTGCAAGCCGGCGCCCACCGATGCGGCGATCGCGGCCCCCAGCGCGGCCGCCTCGGCGGTCTGCAAGCGCAGCGCTGGCAGCCCGATGACGTCGGCCATGGTCTGCATCACCAGGTCGGATCGCGACGCCGCGCCAACGACGACGAGCGTTTCGATCGACCGCCGGGTCGCGCGCTCGAGCAAGTCACGCCCTTCGCGCATGGCATGCGCCTGGCCCTCGACAATCGCGCGGGCAAGGTGAGCGCGTCCGTGCTCGGGGCCGAAGCCGATCACGCTGCCTCGCGCATCGGCGGCCGGATGGCGAACGCCCGGCGACCAGTGGGGCTGCAGCATCAGACCGGCGGCGCCGGCCGGGGCGCTGGCGGCGAGCGAGTCGAAGATCGCTTCGGGCGCGACGCCCCGCTGCGCGGCTGCCTGCCGCTCCGGCTGCCCGAACTCGTCGAGGAACCACCGCACCATCCAGAAACCGCAGTGGGTCTGAATTTCGCTGCAGTACAGAGCACGCGCTGCGGCAGGGTAGGCCGGCGCGAACGGCAACGCTTCGACGTAGCGATTCGTCTCGACGCTGATCGAGACCGACGTCCCGGCCGACACGCACGCCACCCGCGACGCGAGCGCGCTCGTCGCGAGGACTTCGCAAGCCTTGTCCGCGCCGGCGGCGATGACCGGCAGTCCCTGTGGAACGCCCGTCTCATGCGCCGCCTCGGCACGGACGAGGCCGAGTGGTCGAGTCGCCGCCACGAGCTCGGGGCACTGGTGCGGTGAAAGCGCCAGCGCCTTCCAGCGCCAATCCGACGGCTTGCACCAGGCCTGGCGCCGATAGTCGAACGGCAGGTATCCCACCTGTGCCGCAGTGGCGTCGGCGCAGTGTCCCGTGAGGCGCCAGTTCAGGAAGCCGGACAGCAGCATCACCTTGTCGGCGCGGCCGAGCATTTCGGTCTCGTGCTCGGCCCACCAGTTGACCTCGGCTTCGCGTTGAAGGTGCCCGATCACGTCGTCGACACGCGCCGCGGCGAACAGCGCCCGCCACAGCGGCGGCAGCGCCGGAACGCGATCCGCGCGGCGGCGGTCCATCCAGCTGATCGCCGGCGCGAGCGCCCGACCCGAGGCGTCGAGCGGCACCACCGTGCCGCGCTGGCTGGTCACGGCCATGGCGCAAAGCGACGATTGCAGCCCGGGATGCTCACGCCAGAGTGCCTGGCAAGCCTGCGCCAACGCCGTCCAGAACGCCTCGATGTCGATCTCCTGCCGGTTCGGCAGCGGCGCGCGATAGCCGTTCAATGCCACCTGCGAGCGCGCGAGCGTGTCGCCGGCGGCATCGAAGACGACCGCGCGAACGCTCTGCGTGCCGCAATCGATCGCCAGCAACGCTCCATCCGGGCGTGGATTCATGCGCGGAAACCGGGGTCAGGACGGGTTCGAATATTCGATCGGGAGCGGCGTTCGCCGCATCATTGTCAGGCGTCCGTCACGTCCGGGAGTCAAGGTGCTCGAACCCAAAGTCAACGCAGCGTTCGGCGATGACGATCCCACCGGGTTCGGTACCGGCTGGTGGAGCGGGGTGCTGTCGGCGTTCTTCGGAATCCTCGCATTCGGGGCCGTGGCTTGCCTGCACTTTCCCCAGCTTCTGACATCGCCGGAGCTGAGGCCCTACTACCCCATGGCGATCATGCGCCTGCTGATTCAGGCTCTCATCGTCGCGGCGATCATCTTCGGAGTCGCATCGGCGATCCTGCGAAAGAAGAAGGTCCTGGGTCTCACCGGCATGTTGTTCGCGCTCGCGGCGACGCTATGGGGCGGAGCCAGCGTCCCGATCAACGAATCGCTCCACGACGCCCCGGCCATCGGCCTGGACTGGTTCCTGCTGGACATGCTGCTGATGACGCTCATCTACTCGCCGTTCGAGGTGCTCTGGCCAGCCTATCCGAAGCAAGGAATCTTCCGCAGCGAGTGGCTGCTGGACGTGGGCTACTTCCTGTCCACGCACCTGCCGATTCAAATCACGTCCTTCCTGATCCTGCTGCCCGCCACTCAGCTGACGGCGTTCTTCGGCATTCCCAGCGTCCTCGAGGCGATGGCGCGTCTGCCCTGGCTGGTGCAGTTCCTTCTCGCGATCCTGGTCGCCGATCTCGCCGAATACGCCATCCATCGCATCTTCCACAAGGTCCCCTTCCTGTGGCGCTTCCATGCCATTCATCATTCTTCGAAGGCGCTCGACTGGCTCGCAGGCTCCCGATCGCATCTGGTCGACGACGTCGTCGTGCGCGCGTTCATTCTCATTCCGATGATGTTCGTGTTTCCGCACGACATGATCGTCGCCTATCTGTTCTTCGTGACGCTCCACGCCACCTGGACCCATTCGAACTTCAGGCCGAGCATCAAGTGGCTCGAGCCCTTCCTGATCTTCCCGAGGTACCACCATTGGCATCACACGTCGCAAGCGGAGGCGATCGACAAGAACTTCGCGATCCACTTTCCGTGGATCGACAGGCTGTTCGGCACTCACTACTGCCCCGAGGGCAAATGGCCCGAGGCCTATGGCCTGGCCGATGAAGACATTCCGGCCGGGTTCTGGGGGCAGGCCTTCTATCCCTTCAGAAGCAGGAACGCGGCCTAGCGTTCTAGAGGTTCAAGGAGGTCAGCGGAATGCCCGGGGGCAGCTCCGACCCCCTCTCCGTCGCCCGCACCAACCCCAGGCTCTTCATGACCTTGACGGCCGCGAATCCGAGGTCGTACTCGGATTCGTCGTGGCTCAGCCTGAGCAGGCCCGGCGAGTGATGGTGGTTGTTCTGCAGACAGGCGCTGAACGTCGCGGTGACGGGTAGCCATTCGCCGATGTTCATCGCGTTGTCGCGTTCGTCGTCGTAGCGCCGGTAGCCGAACCTTCGATCGTGCGTCCAGTAGTTCTGGACCATGTTGATCCACAGGGCGAAGACGCGAAAGACGATCCAGATCGCGGCCGTGAAGCGGACGTCGCCGACGAGACGCCACAGCAGCCAGAAGCTGAATGCCTGCGAGGCCACGGCGAACGCCGGATGCGCAACCAGGCGAAACGCCCGGGACTTGAAGATGTCGTCGGTGGCCAGATTGGCCTTGCACTGGTAGGGCAGCAGGCAGAGCCGCAGCGTTCGCAGCCAACCGTCCGAGGCGAGCTTGTTGGGATCACCCGGATGGTCGGAAAACGCGTGGTGGAGCCGATGCCGGTTGACCCAGGCGACCGGGTCGATGTAGACGCCGAACGTGTTGTTCACGACCGTGATCGTCTTGACGAACCATTCCTTGTAGTCGAGCGCGCGATGCGCGATCCCCATGTGAATGACGCAGGACAGGTACAGGCCGCCGACGAACCAGCAGACGAGGAAATAGGCGGCGCCGATCGACAGTCCACCCCACGGGCCGAACGCCGGCGGGGCGAAGACCACGCAGGCCGCCGCGTAGAGGAAGATGATCGCGTAGCCGATGACGTTGTAGATTCTCAAGGCGAGCTCCCAGACTTCACTCGTGGCCGACGACGGAATGCGGCACGTACGGCGCCTCGAGCTCGGCGATGTCTTGCGGTGCCAGTGCGAGCGTGAGCGCGGCGACGGCGTCGTCGAGCTGCTCGAGTCGCGTCGCGCCGACGATCGGCGCCGCGATCTCGGGCTTCGCCAGCAGCCACGCGAGCGCGACCTGCGCGCGCGGCCGGCCGAGCCGCGCCGCGACCGCGGCGAGCGCTTCGGCGACCTTGCGATCGGCGTCTGCCGTCTTCGCATAGAGCGAGCGGCCGAAGGCGTCGTTCTCCGAGCGCGCGCTCGCAACGTCCCAGTCGCGTGCGAGCCGGCCGCGGGCGAGCGGGCTCCACGGCAGGACGCCGATTCCCTCCGACTTGCAGAGCGGCAGCATCTCGCGCTCTTCCTCGCGATAAAGTAGATTGACGTAGTTCTGCATCGTCTGGAAGCGCGCCCAGCCGTTCCGGTCGGAGACGCGCAGCGCCTTCGCAAACTGCCACGCGAACATCGACGAGGCACCGATGTGCAACGCCTTGCCGGCGCGAACGACATCGTTCAGCGCTTCGAGGGTCTCCTCGATCGGCACCGAATCGTCCCAGCGGTGGATCTGGTAGAGGTCGACGAAATCGGTGCCGAGGCGCTTCAGGCTGGCGTCGATCTCGGCGAAGATCGCCTTTCGCGACAGCCCCATGCCGTTCGGCCCCTTGTGCATGCGCTGGTTGACCTTGGTCGCAATCACGACCTCGCCGCGCCGCGCGTACTCGAGCAGCGCCCGGCCGACGATCTCCTCGCTCGAGCCGGCGGAGTAGACGTTGGCGGTGTCGAAGAAGTTGATGCCGAGATCGAGCGCCTTGCGAAGGAACGGCCGGCTCGCCGCCTCGCCGAGCGTCCAGTTGTGCGCGCCGCGGTCGGGTTCGCCGTAGCTCATGCAGCCGAGGCAAATGCGCGAGACGTCGAGGCCGGTGCGGCCGAGCTTGGTGTACTGCATGAACGCCATTGTCCAGGACACGGCACCTGCGCCCGTGCGAACATCGCGCTCGCCGCAATCACGCCAGCCACACCGATGTCCCGACGCCTCTCCTTCACCGCGGCGCTCGCGCTGCTCTTCGGCCTCATCGCCGGCCCGGCCTTTGCCCAGGACTGGCCGCAGGCCGGCAAGACGATCCAGCTCATCGTTCCCGCGCCGGGCGGCAGCGGCACCGGCGACACGATCGCGCGCGTCCTCGCCGAGGAGCTGCAGTCGCGGCTGAAGACGACCCTCGTGGTCGACACCAAGGCCGGCGCCAACGGCAACATCGGCGCCACCGCGGCGGCGGCGACGCCGGGCGACGGCTACCACTTCCTGTTCAGCTGGGCCGGTACGCTGGCGGTCAACAAGGCGCTCTACAAGAACCTGCCGTTCGACGCGCAGAAGGACTTCGTGCCGATCGTGGTCGTCACCGATGTGCCGAACATCCTCGTCATCAACAACGACGTCCCGGCCAAGGACCTCGCCGAGTTCGAGCGCTACGCCAAGGCCAACCCCGGCAAGCTCAACTTCGGCTCGACCGGGATCGGCAGCTCGATGCACCTCGCCGGCGAGCTCTTCATGCGCGAGACCGGCGCGCAAATGCTCCACGTCCCCTACAACGCGCCGGGCACCGCAACCACCAACCTCATCGCCGGCGACATCCAGTTGATGTTCCAGCTCATCCCCGGCATCGCCGCGCAGGTCAAGAGCGGCAAGGTGCGCGCGATCGCGGTGATGGCGCCGCAGCGCTCGCCGGCACTGCCCGACGTGCCGACGACGGCCGAGCTCGGCCAGCCGCGCCTGCTCTCGTCGACCTGGTTCGCGCTGCTCGCACCCAAGGGCACATCGGCTGCGATCGTTGCGCGCATGAACGCGGTCACGAACGAGATCCTCACCGATCCGGCGGTGAAGAAGCGTCTCGCCGAGATGGGCGCGTCGACGATCGGCGGCACGCCGCAGCAGCTCGCCGATCTCCTCGCAGCCGAGACCGAGAAGTGGGGCAAGGTCGTGCGCGAGGCGCACATCGCCGCGCAATGATCGTCAGCGCCCGATGAGGGCGGCCGCGTGATCGCCGGCCTCGCGGCGCTCGAGGCGCGCCTCGCCGACGAGCTCGAGTTCCTGCAGCTGCCGGCGCCACGCTGGACGCCGCAGCTCGTGCACGACGGCGAACCCGTCGTCGACGTCGCGATCATCGGCGCCGGCATGACCGGGCTCGCGCTCGCCGCCGCGCTTGGCCAGCGCGGCGTCGCGGTCGTCGCCTACGACGAGGCGCCGGCCGGCCTCGAAGGCCCGTGGGCGACGACGGCGCGGATGGAGACCTTGCGCAGCCCCAAGCACCTCGCCGGCCCCGCGCTCGGCATTCCGTCGCTGACGTTTCGCGCCTGGTTCGAGGCGCAGCTCGGCCGCGATGCGTGGGACGCGCTCGACAAGATCCCGCGCCTGCAGTGGATGGACTACCTGCGCTGGTACCGCCGCGTCCTGCGGGTTCCGGTGCGAAACGATCATCGCATCACCGACATCCAGCCGGGCGGCGATGGCCTGGTCGAGCTCGGCGTCGAGGCCGAGGGACGATCGTTGCGGGCGTGGGCGCGCCGCGTCGTCGTCGCGACCGGCCGTGCCGGCCTCGGTGGCCCCGCGGTGCCCGAGCTCGCAGCGGCGTTGCCGCGCACGCGCTGGGCGCACTCGTCCGACGACAACGACTACGCCGCCCTCGCCGGCCGGCGCGTCGGCGTCGTCGGCGCGGGCGCGTCGGCGATGGACAGCGCAGCGACGGCTCTCGAAGCCGGCGCCGCGCACGTCCATCTGCTCGTGCGCCGATCCGACCTGCCGCGGATCAACAAGGGCAAGGGCGCCGGCAACCCCGGCTTCGTCGCCGGCTACGCGCGCGTCGCCGACGCCTGGAAATGGCGCTTTCGCCACTACATCAACACGCAGCAGGTGCCGCCGCCGAGGAACAGCACGCAGCGCGTCTCGCGCCACGCGAACGCGCACTTCCACCTCGGCGTCACCACGCTCGGCGTCGAGGAGCGCGGCGGCGCGCTCGAGATCCGCACGTCACAAGGGCCGATCGAGCTCGACTTCCTGATCTTCGCGACCGGCTTCAAGGTCGACTGGCGCCAGCGCCCGATGCTGCGCCACATCGCAGCGTGCATCCGCGTGTGGAAGGACCGCTACGCCGCGCCGGCCGGCGACGACGACGCCGAGCTCGCCGAGTCGCCCGACCTCGGCCCGGACTTCGAGTTCCAGCCGCGCGCCGGAGCACACTGCCCCGGCCTCGAGCGCGTGCACTGCCTCAGCTATCCGGCAACGCTTTCGCTCGGCGTCATCACCGGCGACATCCCTGCCATCAGCGAGGGCGCGCTCCAGCTTGCCGACAAGCTCGCCGGGCTGCTCTACGCCGAAGACATCGCGCATCACTTCGCGCGCATGGAGGCGTACGCCGAGCCCGAGATCCTCGGTGACGAATGGATCGCCGAGCCGCTGCTGCGACCCTCGGCGGCGAGATGAGCCGATGAACCCGACCGCGACACCGACATGACTGCTTTCGACGTTGCCGATGACGATCACGACGACGACGTGATCGACCGCGCCACTGGCCTCGCGCCTGGCGACCCGCTGCACACTGCGCGGCGCTTCCGCGCCAAGGTCGTCGCGGCGACGCAGGCGAGCCACGATGCAGTGCTGCACGAGCCTGTCGATGGGCTCTCGACCGCAGACCGGATGCGCGTCGCCGCGCACGTCTGCACGATCGCCGGCGCGGTGAGTCTCGCGCGGCACTACGACGAGCTGCTCGCCGCCACGCCCGCCGGCGCCACGCCGCCCTCGCCCGCGCTGCCGGCGATGCTGCGCTTCGCCGCCGCGCTGACGACCGACCCGCGCCTCGGCGACCGCGCCGCGCTCGAGCCGCTGCACCGCGCCGGGCTCGGCGACGCCGCGATCGTCGCGTTGGCCCAGCTGGTCGCGTTCGTGGCCTACCAGCTGCGCGTCGTCGCCGGCTTGCGCGCGATGCGGGCAGCCCGTGCAGAGGGTACGCCATGATCCGTCGCAACGGCTTCACCGACGAGACGCTCGGGTGGCGCTCGTGGCTCGTGCCGGTGCGGCTCGCCGACGCGAGCCCGCTCCAGCTCGAGGTGCTCGACGAGAGCCACGCGCAATCGCGCACCTCGCCCTACTACCTCACGCTCGCGCACCAGCCGCGCATGCTGCGCCACCGCTCCGCTGCCTACAACGCGATCATGTACGCGCCTGGCGGCCTGCCGCGCGCCGAGCGCGAGCTGGGCGCGATGGTCGTCTCGGTGACCAACGGCTGCGTCTACTGCACGTCGGTCCACGCGCAGCGCTTCGAGCAGCTCGCCAAGCGCAGTGACATCGTCGAGCAGGTCTTCGACGACCCGAAGTCAGCGGGAACGACCGAGCGCGAGCGCGCCATCGCTCACTTCGCGGTCGCGGTGACCGAACGGCCGCACGCGCTCGGCGCCGACGACATCGCGCCGCTGCGCGCGGTCGGGATGGACGAGGAGGAGATCATCGACCTGCTGCATGCGGTCGCGATCTTCGGCTGGGCGAACCGGCTGATGCAAAACCTCGGCGAGCCGGCAGGCGGCGCGACCTCGTGACGTCGCGCCACCGCGCGCAGCGAGCGGCCGACCCTGCACGCGGCGAGACATCGTGTCGGTCGCACATTCGACGCGAAGTCGGCAGGAGGCGACGATGACACCTCCGACCCCCGCCGGTCCGGTGCTGATGGTCGGCCATTCGACGCGGCCGATCGCCGAGTTCATGTCGTTGCTGCGCGCGCACGGCGTCACCCAGCTCGTCGACGTGCGGACGGTGCCGCGCTCGCGCCACAACCCGCAGTTCAATGCCGACGCGCTGCCGACGTCGCTCGCCGCGGCAGCGATCGGCTACGTCCACGCGCCGGGGCTCGGCGGCCTTCGCCGGCCGCAGCCGGATTCGGTCAACGCAGGCTGGCGCAACCTGTCGTTTCGCGGCTATGCCGACCACATGCAGAGTGCCGAGTTCCACGACGCCCTGATCGGCGTGATCGAGCTGGCGCAGCGCGACCGGGTCGCGCTGATGTGCGCAGAGGCGGTGCCGTGGCGATGCCACCGCTCGCTCATCGCCGACGCGCTGCTCGTCCACGGCGTCGCCGCCCGCGAGATCGTCAACGAAAAGCGCCTGCAGCCGCACCGTCTGACCCCGTTCGCCGTCGTCGACGGCGAGCAGATCACGTATCCGCCGGCAGGTGGCGGCGAAGGCTGAGTCGCAGCGGGGCGCTACCTGCTTGAACTCGGCGCCCGAAAGCTGACGTTGGAGCCGACGTCACGCGAAGCGGGTGTTGAGCTGCGCCGCGATCGAAGGCAACTCGTTGAAAAGCAAACGCCTGGGCGGGGCCACTAGAAGTGGCTGGCCTGGCTTGCGTCGATATCGGCCCCCGGGCTCTTGCTGGCAGCCACCGAAAACTTCGATGAGCCGATCTGCACCACCAGCACCGCCAGCGTCAACACGAAGATCGATGCGGTCACGACAAGAATGCGCTCCATCGAAAGATCCTTGACGTCGACCGCCAGGAAGCGCGTGAGCGCGGTGATGGCGACGTAGAGCAGGAACAGAACCGGAAGTCGTTCGGTCTTGAAGTAGATCCCGACAATCGTCCCCAATTCGAGATAGATGAAGAGCAGCAGGATGTCATCCAGTCTCGCGTGCGCCGTCGCCATCATCCTGATGTAGTCGTTCCCGGCGGACCAGACGATCGTCCCACCAATCACGAACAGGGCGACTAGCTGGAAACCTCTCACCAGCCCGTCTCCAACTCGATCGAGCTTGTCCTTGATGTCCTGTCGCGCCATGCTCGATCCCCCTCCCGACGGCTGCCCCAGCGCGGAAGTGCTGCGAGCGCAATGCCCGCCGCGCCGCAGGTGGTGTACCAGATTCCGCTGCGGTCGAAAACCCATGACATCGTGCATGGGCCCGACAACATCGCCGAATCAGCAGCTTCCACGGCGGGCCCTCGCACCTTCCCGCTCCTAGCCCCTGGGCGGCCTATTGCGCAGTGGGGGTGATGCCGGCAACCGCGACCGGTGTGTTCGAAGTTCTGGCGGTGCTGCTCGCATCGCCTGCGGCATGATGCTGTCGTGACCAAGTTCCCCGCCCGCTTCTGGGCCGTGGCGCTGCTGGCTGCGGCCGCACCGGGAGGCATCCTAGGCGCGCCGGCAATGGTCGTCGTGCCGCTACGGGCCACGGCGATCAATGCCGGGCAGAACGGCCGTGCGACGCTGATCGAGCAAGGCGAGCGCACCCAGCTGGTGGTCGACTTCAGCGGCGTGCCGAGGGGTTCGCTCGCGCCGGTGCGAGTGTCGACCGCGATTCAGGAGGGTGACTGCGACCACCCGGTGCAGCCTGCGGCCTACGTGCTCGACCGCGATCTGCACGTGCACACGTCGAGCGGCCAATGGGCGCGCAGCACGCGCGGCGCGTTCAGGATGACCCACAGCGTCGCGGCCCCGGCGCAGACGCTGCTCGCCGGGCGCTATCTGCTCGTGCTACGGCGTGTGCCTGCCGACGGCGGCGAGATCATCTTCTGCGGCCTGCTGCGTCGGCCCTGATGCGGTCACGGACGCTCGTCGACCTTGAAGGAAGGCACCGCCGCGGTCCACCGGTGCTGACGCACATGCGACCGACAGAGAAAGACCGTCTTCCTGGCACCTGAAAGCGGCCGCCGCGGCGCGCTGGGCCGAGAGCAGCTCGTCAAGACTCCCTGGCCAGCTCGACCTGCGCCGCCCTCACCTCCACCCGCACCTGCTCCGTCAGCTCCGCCTTGATCGCGCTGAACTCCGGCGCCGTCTTCACCGAGTAGTGCCGCGGATGCGCAAGCGGCACTGCCCGATCGAGCTTGATCCGCCCCGGCCGTGCGCTCATGACGACCACACGCGAGCCCATGAAGACGGCCTCGTCGATGTCGTGCGTCACGAAGAGCACGGTCTTCTTCTCGGCCTCCCAGATGCCGAGCAGCAGCTCCTGCATCAGCTCGCGGGTTTGGTGATCGAGCGCGCCGAACGGCTCGTCCATGAGGAGGATGCGGGGGCCGTTGGCGAGCGCGCGCGCGATCGCGGTGCGCTGCTGCATTCCGCCGGAGAGTTGCTTCGGGTAGTGCTGCTCGAATCCCACGAGGCCGACTTTGGCGACGAAGGCGTTTGCGATCGCGAGCTGCTCGGCGCGGACGACGCCGCGCTCGCGCAGCCCGAAGCAGATGTTGTCGAGCACCGTCAGCCAAGGGAACAGCGTGTAGCTCTGGAAGACCATGCCGCGGTCGGCGCCCGGTGCCTCGATCCGGCGACCCTCGAGCAGCACGTCGCCGGCGGTCGGCCGGTCGAGCCCGGCGACGATGCGCAGGAGCGTGCTCTTGCCGCATCCCGACGGGCCGAGGATGGTGACGAAGTCGTTCTCGGCGACGATGAGGTCGGTCTCGCGCAACGCCACCGTCGCCTCGCCGCCGCGCTGCGCCGCGAAGCTGCGCGTCACGCCGCGGACGGCGAGAACGGGCCCGGGGTTTGCGAACGCCGTCGCGCCCGCGCCGGTTCGCGTCGTCGTCATCGCCCGAGCTGCGCCCACGGAAAGAGCCACCGGTTGACCGCCTTGAACAGCACGTCGCTGATCAAGCCGATCAGGCCGATGACGATGATGCCGAAGATGATCTGGTCGGTCGCGAGCAGCGCCTGGCTGTCGGTGATCATGTGGCCGATCCCGGTCGAAGCACCGATCAGCTCGGCGACGATCACATAGGTCCACGCCCAGCCGAGCACCATCCGCAGCGTCTCGGCGATCTCGGGCGCGGCGCCCGGCAGGAGGACGCGCCGGATGAGGCTCTGGTCGCCGACGCCGAGCGTGTACGCCGCTTCGACCAGATCGCGTCGCGTGTTGCCGATGATCACCGCGATCATCAGCACGAGCTGGAAGAAGCTGCCGATGAAGATCAGGGCCAGCTTCTGCGCCTCGCCGATCCCGGCCCAGAGGATGAGGAGCGGGATGAAGGCGCTCGCCGGCAGGTAGCGCGCGAAGCTCACGAACGGCTCGAAGAACGCCTCGATCGGCTTG
>DATAYY010000171.1:0-15503 GCA_036272325.1 Caldimonas sp.
ACCAACGGCTACAAGCGCTCGCATGCGGTCTTCGAGGACCTCATGTACCAGAACATGCGCCAGGCCGGAGCCGCGAGCAGCGACCAGACCGAGCTGCCGACCGGACTGCAAGTCGGCCTCGGCACGCGCGCCGTGGCGACGGCGCGCAACTTCGGCCAGGGCAACCTGCAGCAGAGCTCGAATCCGCTCGACGTCGCGATCCAGGGCAACGGCTTCTTCCAGATCCAGCTCCCCGACGGCACCACCGGCTACACGCGTGACGGCTCGTTCCAGGTCTCGGCCACCGGGCAGCTCGTCACCAACAACGGCTACACGGTGCAGCCGGGGATCACGATTCCGGCGACGGCGCAGAGCGTCACGATCGGCCGCGACGGCACGGTGACCGTCGTCCTGCCGGGACAGGCGCTGCCGCAGTCGGTCGGGCAGATCCAGCTCGCCAACTTCGTCAACCCGGCCGGTCTCGAGCCCAAGGGGCAGAACATGTACGGCGAGACCGCCGCCTCGGGGACGCCGAACACCGGCGTTCCGGGAGTCAACGGCCTCGGCGCGGTACAGCAGGGCTTCGTCGAGACGTCGAACGTCAACGTCGTCGAGGAGCTCGTGCAGATGATCCAGACGCAGCGCTCCTACGAGCTCAACTCGAAGGCGATCCAGACGTCGGACCAGATGCTGCAAAGGCTGGGGCAGCTGTGAGGCGCTCGGCCGTTGCCGAGGCGAACGTCCGAGCGCGAAGCACGGAGGTCGTGCGATGCGGGCGTCGGGCATGAAGCGATTCGCCACTGCGCTTGCCTGTGCGGTCATCTGCGCGGCCGTGCTCGCTGCGCTGTCGGCCTGCGCGCAGCTCAATCCGCGCCCGCCGGTCGACATCGCCTCGCCGATCTACGCCCTGCCGGAGCCGATCGTCGCGCCGGCGGTCGCCAACGGGTCGATCTACCAGGCCGCGCAGTACCGGCCGCTGTTCGAGGACTACCGCGCGCGCCTGGTCGGCGACTCGATCACGATCCAGATCGTCGAGAAGATCTCGGCGACGCAGAAGAGCACGAGCTCGATCGACAAGAGCGGCAGCGTCGCCGCCAGCATCAGCGCCTTGCCGCTGCTCGCGCCCAATTCCTTCAAGCGCGCGAGCGCCGCTGGCAATTCGACGATCAGCTCCGCCGGCGCCGGAACGACCGAGAACTCGAACGACTTCTCGGGCACCATCACCGCCGTCGTCACCGGCGTGCTGCCCAACGGCCATCTGGTGGTCGCGGGCGAAAAGCAGATCGGCGTCAATCACAACGTCGACGTGCTGCGCTTCTCCGGCCAGGTCGATCCGCACATGATCCAGGCCGGCAACGTCGTCGCCTCGGCCAACGTCGCCAACGTGCGCATCGAGCAGCGCGGCCGCGGCGCGCAGGCCGACGCCCAGGGGATGGGCTGGCTCTCGCGCTTCTTCCTCAACGTGCTTCCGATCTGAGCGGCGCCGCGAACATGCAGCCGATCGACAGGATCCTTCGCGCCTCCATTGTCGTTGCCGCGCTGCTGGCGAGCGCCGCCGTCTGGTGGCCGGCGCCGGCGCAGGCGGCGCGGCTCAAGGAAGTCGCGTCCATCCAGGGCGTGCGTACCAACCAGCTGGTCGGCTACGGCCTTGTCGTCGGCCTCGACGGCACCGGAGACCAGACGACGACGACGCCGTTCGCGACCCAGACCCTGCTCGCGATGCTGCAGCAGATGGGCGTCACCGTGCCTCCGGGAGCGGCGACCAACATGCAGCTCAAGAACCTCGCGACGGTGATGGTGACGGCGCAGCTGCCGGCATTCGCGCAGCCGGGGCAGACGATCGACGTCAACGTCTCGTCGCTCGCCAACGCCAAGAGCCTGCGCGGCGGCACGCTGATCGCGACGCCGCTGAAGGGCGCCGACGGCCAGGTCTACGCGTTGGCGCAGGGCAACCTCGTGATCGGCGGTGCCGGTGCGTCGGCCGCTGGATCGAAGGTGCAGATCAATCACCTGAGCGCCGGCCGGATCCCCGACGGCGCGACGGTCGAGCGCAGCGTCGCCACCGCGATCGGCGAGGGCGACTCGATCCAGCTCGATCTCCACGCGAGCGACTTCGCGACCGCACGCGAGGTCGTTCGCGTGATCAACACCAGGATGGGCGACGGCATCGCCGACGCGCTCGACGGTCGCGTCGTCCGGGTGCGGATGCCGGCGACGGCGGATGCGCGCGTCGCGTTCATGGCCGAGATCGAGAACCTCGAGGTGAAGCAGCAGACACCGTCGGCGAAGGTCGTGATCAACGCGCGCACCGGCTCGATCGTCATGAACCAGGCGGTGACGCTCATGCCGTGCGCCGTCGCGCACGGCAACCTGTCGGTGACGATCAGCACGACGCCGGTGGCGAGCCAGCCGGGCCCGTTCGCGCGCGCCGGCCAGACCGTCGTCACCGAGAAGGCCGACATCACGATCCAGCAGCAGGCCGGCTCGCTCGTCCAGATGGCCGCCGGCGCCAAGCTCGGCGACGTCGTCAAGGCGCTCAACTCGCTCGGCGCGACGCCGCAGGACCTGCTCGCGATCCTGCAGGCCCTGAAATCGGCCGGCGCGATGACGGCCGAACTCGAGGTGATCTGATGGCGGTCGCGAGCGGATCGTTCGCGAGCGGCGTGGCGGGAACGACCGGCGCGGACGCGGCAGCGACCCTGTCGATCCAGGCGCTGCGCTCGACCGCGGCGCGCGATCCGAGGGCGGCGATCCAGGAGACGGCGAAGCAGTTCGAGGCGATGTTCATGCAGCAGCTCATGAAGAGCATGCGCGAGGCGACGATGAGCTCGGGGATGCTCGACAACTCGGGCACGCAGCTCGGCACCGAGATGCTCGATACCCAGTACGCGGCCAAGATGAGCGGCCTGCCGGGCGGCCTCGCGGCGGCGATCGCGCGCCAGCTCGAGCGCCAGATGGGCAGCAGCGCGATGGCTGCGCCGGGCGCTGTCGGCGCCCCGGCCGCAGCGGCGGCAGCGCCGGTCGCGACGGCGCCGGCGCCGGCGCTGTCGCAGCGGCAGATCGACTTCGTCCGCACCCATCAGGACGCCGCCCGCGCCGCCGAGTCGCTGAGCGGGATTCCCGCCGCTTTCACCGTCGCGCAGGCGGCGCACGAGTCGGGGTGGGGCCAGCGCGAGATCAAGAACGCCGACGGCAGCCCGTCGCACAACCTGTTCGGCATCAAGGCCGGCGCCGGATGGAGCGGCCCGGTCGCCGAGATCACGACGACCGAGTGGGTCGGCGGCGAGCCGCAGAAGGTGACGGCGAAGTTCCGCGCCTACGCCTCGTATGCCGACGCGTTCCGCGACTACGCGACGATGATGAAGCAAAGCCCCCGCTACGCCGGCGCCGTCGCGCAGGCGGCGCAGGCGCCGGCGAGCGCTGCCTCCGGGCAGGGCTTTGCCAGCGCGCTGCAACGCGCCGGATACGCCACCGATCCGGGCTACGCCGACAAGCTGTCGCGCCTCATCAACTCGACCTTGCGGCTGCAGAAGGTGACGACGTGACGGCCCGGCGCTCGCTCCGTCGGCCGTATCGCGCAGCGGCACTCGCCTCTCACCGGCGGCTGCGGACATGAGCATCTCGTCGCTCCTCAACATCGGCTCGCGGGCACTGACCGCGAACTACGCCGCGCTGCAGGTGACCGGCAACAACGTCGCCAACGCCAACACGGCCGGCTACTCGCGCCAGAGCGTCCAGCTCGCCACCGGCTTCAGCCAGCAGACCGGCTCGGGCTTCTTCGGCACCGGCGTCGACGTCAAGACGGTGGCGCGTGCGCACGACGATTTCCTCACCCGCGAGGCGGCGACCAGCGCGTCGCTCGCTGCCGCCGACGATGCGCGCAGCACGCAGCTGCAGCAGCTCGAGAGCGTGTTCCCGACCGGCAAGGCGGGCGTGGGCTATAGCGCGCAGCAGATGTTCAACGCGTTCGTCGATGTCTCGAACACGCCGCAGGACTCGTCGGCGCGGCAGGTCGCGCTCGCGCGCGTCGGCGATCTCGCGGCGCAATTCCGCAACGCGTCGGACCAGCTCGATTCGCAGCAGGCGGGAATCGCCCAGGACCTGCGCACTGCGGTGGCGTCGATCAACGCGCTGACGACGCGCATCGCTTCGCTCAACCAGAGCATCGCCAAGGCGCAGAGCAGCGGACAGACGCCGAACGATCTGCTCGACCAGCGCGACAGCGCCATCTCCGATCTGTCCAAGCTCGCACAGGTGACGACGGTCTCCGCGGCCGACGGAACGGTGGGTGTCTTTCTCGGTGGCGCGCAGAACCTCGTCCTCGGCGCCAATGCGACGCCGCTCACCACCGTCGCCGACGCCTACGATCCGGCGAAGGTCCAGATCGGCGTCACCGAAGGCGGAACGACGCGTGCCTTTGCCGACGGATTCGTCGCCGGTGGCACGATCGCCGGATTGCTGCGCGTGCAGAACCACGACCTGCCCGACGCGCGCGGGCTGCTCGGCCAGCTCGCGTCGGCGATCGCCGGCAGCCTGAACCAGCAGCAGGCGCTCGGCATCGACCTCGGCCAGCCGCCTGGGCCGGGCGCGCCGCTCCTCTCGGTCGGCGCCGCGGCGGTCACCGCGTCCTCAAACAACGCGATGGCGGGCGGCGTGCCGGTCGCTTCGTACGTCAACGGCGGGGGCGTTCGCGTTTCGAGCGTCTCGATCGCCGTCGTCGACACGACAGCGCTGCAGCCGAGCGACTACGAGCTCGTCGCCGACCCGGCGCTGCCTGCCGGCAGCTATCGCCTGACGCGTCTGAGCGACAACACGACGCAGACGGTCACCAATGGCGCCGTCGTCGACGGCTTTCGGATCGACATCGCCGCGCCGCCGCCCGCCGCGCGCGACCGTTTCCTGCTGCAGCCGGTGTCGCCGTCGATCCGGTCGATCGCGAGCGCGCTCTCCGATCCGAACGGGATCGCCGCCGCGTCGCCGGTGACCGCGACGGTCGCGGCGACCAACACCGGCACTGCGACGGTCAGCTCGCTCGCGGCGGTGAGCCCCTCGATCAATCCGAACCTGACGGCGACGATCTCGTTCACCGACAACCTCGGCAACTACAGCTACAGCCTGGTCGACACGACGGGCGCGCTGCCGACCGTCAACGGCACTGGAACGCTCGTTCCGGGACAGCCGATCGCGCTGAACGGCTTCGCGCTGCAGCTTGCGGGCGTGCCGAAGAGCGGCGACACGATCACGGTCTCGAAGACAACGGTCCCGGCAGGCAACAACGGCAACGCCAACGCGATCCTCGCCCTGGGCAACGCTCAGATCGTCGGCGCCAGCGGCGCGACGCCGGGCGCCAGCGTCACCGACGCATACGCTGCCGCGCTCGCGACGATCGGCGTTCGCGTGCAAAGCGCCGGTGCCGCCGCGGACCAGTCGGCGTCGATCGCCAGCGCCGCGCAGACGGCGGCTTCCAACACCTCGGGCGTCAACCTCGACGAGGAAGCCGCGCGGTTGATCCAGTACCAGCAAAGCTACCAGGCCGCCGCCAAGATCCTGCAGGTCGCGCAAGCGGTGTTCGACACGCTGCTGCAGGTCGGCACCTAGTCTCAACCTTCGGGCCCCCGCCATGCGCATCGCCACCGCCAACACGTACGACGCCGGCATCGACACGCTCACGCGCCGCCAGGCCGAGATGAACGGCTTGCAGGAGCAAATGACGACGGGCTTGCGGGTCAACCGCGCGAGCGACGATCCTGCCGCTGCGGCGCGCGCCGAGCGGGCGTTGGCGGCCATTGGCCGCAGCGACACCAGCCAGCGCGCCGTCAATGCGAGCAGCGCCCTGGTCACGCAATCCGAGAGCACGCTCGGCGACGCCGGCGATCTGCTCCAGCGCGCGCGCGAGCTGATGGTCTCGGCCGGCAACGCCAGCTACAGCGACAGCGACCGCAAGAGCATCGCCGACGAGCTGCAGTCGATCCGCGACCAGCTGCTTTCGCTCGCCAACACCAGCGACGGCGCGGGAACGTACGTGTTCGGCGGCCAGGGATCGACCCAGAAGCCGTTCGTCGAGACCGCGAGCGGCGTGCAGTACGTCGCCGCCAACGGCGACATGCGGACCGAGAACGGGACCAGCCTGCCGCTCACCACCGACGGCCAGGCCATCTGGCTGCAGGCACGCACCGGCAACGGCGTGTTCGTGACGAGCGCGGCACCGGGTGTGGCCAACGCGACGATCGACAACGGCCAGGTCACCGACCCGAGCGCGCTGACCGGTGCCGACTACACCCTGCAGTTCAGCGTCAGCGCAGGCGCCACGACCTACGCCGTGCTGAAAAATGGATCGCCGACCGCAGTGACCGCTGCCCCCTACGTCTCGGGTCAGGCGATCACTGTCGACGGCATGTCGGTGTCGGTGAGCGGAACGCCGGCCGACGGCGACCAGTTCCAGATCGCGCCGTCGACGCCGACGCTCGGCGTGTTCGGCGCGCTCGATCAGGCGATCGCCGGCCTGCAGACGACCGGCCGCACTGGCTCGCAGGTCGCCCAGGCCAACGCCGACAGCCTGCGTGACATCGACTCCGCACTTGGCAACCTGCAGTCGGCGCGCTCCGCCGCGGGAGCGGTGCTCAACCGGATCGACAGCGAGACCAGTCGGCTCAGCGCTCAGAAGCTGGCCAGCACCACCGAACAATCGAATGCGCAAGATGTGGACATGGTGCACGCGATCTCCGACTTCCAGACCAAGCAAAACAGCTACGATGCGGCGCTCAAGTCGTACGCGACGGTGCAGCGTCTGTCTCTGTTCCAGTACGTGAACGGCGGGTGACGGGCGCCGTCGGGGGTGTGCAAGCCGGCTTTGGCGAGCGCTTGGGAGCTCTGATTTGCTCGACGTCGCGATCCTCGGTCAGGTGGCCCTCGGCTATTCGCCGTTCATCGACCGCAACCGGACGGTCGCGGCGACGCGTTTGACCGTCGTTCCGCTGCGCCCCGACGCGGTCCTCGACGTCGCCCAGCTGCTGCATGCCGTCGGTGACGTCTGGCCGGCGAGCGGCGCTGCCGTCTCGCTCAACGTCGTCAGCGAAAGCCTGTTGTACGACCTGCTGCAGGCGAGCCCGACCGCCAACCTGATGGTCGAGGTGCCCAACTTCATGGCCTCGGACCCGGACAACATCGAGGCGCTGATCCGCCTGCATGGCAACGGCAACACGCTGCTGCTGAAGGGGCGGCCCAACGACGAGCTGCCGCGCGAGGTGCTGCCGTGCTTCCGCTACTCGATCATCGACCTCGCCGACGAGCGCCGGATCGGCGCTGCGGCGGTCGCGCCCGCCGGGGTGACGCGCTCGATCCAGCACGTCCAGTCGGGCGTGCGCACGATCACCGACATGGAGGCGTCGTTCGCGCGCGGCGCGCACGCCGTTCTCGGCTGGCCGATCGACGACGCGATCAACGCCACCGCGGCGCGCACCGGCAAGGGCATGGCCCAGCCCGACATGCAGGTCGTCGTCGAGCTGATCCACCGGGTCGACAACGAGGAGGGCATCGAGCGGCTCGAGAACACGCTCAAGCGCGACCCCTCGCTCGCCTTCAAGCTGCTGCGCTACATCAACTCGCCGGCGTTCGGCCTCAGGGTCGAGATCAGCTCGTTCCGCCACGCGATCATGCTGCTCGGTTACCAGCGCCTGAAGCGCTGGCTGGCGCTGCTTCTCGCGACCGCGAGCAAGGACGTCAACCTGCGCCCGATCATGTTCGCCGCCGTCCGCCGCGGCCTGCTGATGGAAGAGCTCGTCGCCGGCACCGCCGACGAGGAGATGCGGAGCGAAATGTTCATCTGCGGCGTCTTCTCGCTGCTCGATCGCATGTTCCAGGAGAGCTTCGCCAAGCTGCTCGGCTCGATTCCGGTTCCCGAGCGCGTCTACCAGGCGCTGGTCGAGGAGACCGGCCCGTACCACCCATACCTGGCGATGGTGAAGGCGGCCGAGGGCGAGTCGGTGTACGACTACCGCGAGGCCGCCGAACGGCTGTTGATGAGCGTCGCCGAGATCAACCGGGCGCAGCTGCGCGCGCTGATGGGCGCCGCCGCGCTCGAATGAGGCCCGTCCGGGCTGCCTCCGCTGCCGCGCCGGGCTCACCTGGCCGGGTGATCGCCTGAGCGCAGCCGCCGCTGGTCGCGCGCCGCGAGCTTTCGTGGCGAGCAGCACGCCTGCCGCGGAAGTCGCCGATTCAAGGTTGTCCGGCCTCAGCCGAAAATGCGCTATGCGGCCGTGGCTGCCGGCGCCATCGCGCCGACGGCGCGTGGCCCGAGCGATCCTGCGCCCGACACCATGCCCCTGACGTCCGTCCGTCTCTCGCCGGGAGCCGCGCGATGAGCGCCATCGCCGTGCTCGACGCCGATGCGCTCGAGCGGCTGCGCGAGCTCGATCCGCACGGCAGGAGCCATCTGCTCGAGCGCGTCCTGCGCGCCTTCGAGTCGTCGGCGTCGCGGCTGGGCGCGCAGTTCGGCGAGGCCCGCGCCTCGGGCGACATGCAGGGTATCCGCCACGTCGCCCACACCCTGAAGTCGTCGTCGGCGAGCATCGGCGCCGTCGCGTTGGCGCGACTTTGTGCCGAAATCGAGAGCTCGATCCGGGCCGAGGCGTTCGCTGCGCTGCCGGATCGCCTCGACGCGATGGACCGCGAGCTCGCGGCCGTGCTACAAGCCGTGACGCCCATGCTCTCCACCTCCGGCACGCCGACATGATCCTGCGCGCCGAGCCGTCCGCCGACGATCTCCCCGAGCGGCCGCGCGTCCTCCTGGTCGACGACGACGAGGTCGCGCTGCTGCTGACCTCGGTCGCGCTGCAGGACCAGGGCTTCGACGTCACCGAGGCGTCGAGCGGCGAGCAAGCGATCCGGGTTCTCGCCGACTGGCTGCCCGACATCGTCGTCCTCGACGCTGTCATGCCCGGGCTCGACGGCTTCCAGACCTGCAGCGAGCTTCGCTCGCTGCCAGGCTTCGAGTCGCTGCCGGTGCTGATGCTGACGGGGCTCGACGACGACGCCTCGATCACGCGCGCCTACGAGGCCGGCGCGACCGACTTCTTCGTCAAGTCGACCCAATGGAGCCTGCTCGCCGGGCGGCTTCGCTATCTGCTGCGGGCGTCGCGGACGCGGGTCGAGCTCGAGCGCAGCAAGTCGCGCCTCGCGCGCGCGCAGGACCTGGCCCGGATGGGCAGCTTCGACTGGCGGCGCGGCCAGGACGGCCCGGTGTTCTCGATCGAAGGGCTGCGCGTGTTCGGTCTCGGCGTCGGCGACCAGCCGGCGTTTCGCGCCCTGCTGCGGATGATCCCCGAGGAGGAACGCAAGGCCTTCCTCGAGCTGACGCACAGCGCGATGGACCGCAGCACCGTGCTCGCGACCGACGTTCACGCACGCCTCGTCGACGGCCGCCAGCGGATCGTCCACATCGAGGCCGAGCCCGAGTTCAACGAGCACGGCAACCTGGTCGGCTACACCGGCATCGTCCAGGACGTCACCGACCGCCGCCTCGCCGAAGACCGCATCCGCCACCTCGCGAACTTCGACACCCTCACGGGGTTGCCGAACCGGCGCCAGCTGATCTGGCGCGCCGAGCGGGCGCTCGAGCAGGGCCGCCGCCTCGGCCACGAGGTCGCGCTGCTGCTGATCGACCTCGACCGCTTCAAGGTGATCAACGACACGCTCGGCCACGGCGCCGGCGACGATCTGCTGGTCGAGGTCTCGCGGCGCTTGCGCTCGTGCGTGCGCCACTCCGACCAGGTTCTCGAGACCTCGCTCGAAACCGTGGGCCTGCGCTCGCACCGCACGCTCGAGGCGGTCGGCCGACTCGGCGGCGACGAGTTCGTCGCTCTCCTGCCCGAGGTCGCCGACGAGGAAGACGCCGAGCGCGTCGCGACCCGCATCCTCGAGGTGATGAGGAAGCCGATCATGATCGGCCTGCAGGAGTGCTTCGTCACCGCGAGCGTCGGCATCGCGATCTTCCCGCGCGACGGCGGCACCGTCGCCGACCTGCTGCGCAACTCCGACATCGCGATGTACTCGGTCAAGTCGGCTGGCCGCAACTCGGCGTCGCTGTACCGGCCGAACCTCGCCGGCAAGGGGCGCGAGAAGCTCGAGCTCGAAAGCGCGCTGCACAAGGCGATCGAGCGGAACGAGCTGGTGCTGCACTACCAGCCGAAGATCGACGTCCGCGGCGCGCGCATGGTCGGCGCCGAGGCGCTGATGCGCTGGCGCCGCCACGGCCAGCTGGTCGCGCCGGGCGACTTCATTCCGCTGGCCGAGGAGACCGGGCTCATCATCCCGCTCAGCGAATGGGCGATCCGCGAGACGGCGCGCCAGGCGCGCGTCTGGCAGGACAACTTCGGCTTCGCCGACTCGATCGCCGTCAACCTGCCGAGTCGCCTCTTCGAGCGCACCGACCTCGTCGAGTACATCCACACCGCGGTCACGACGTACGGCGTGCCGCACCATGCGATCGAGCTCGAGATCACCGAGACAGGCCTGATGAAGGACCTGCAGAACGTGATCCCGTCGCTGCACCGGTTGAACGAGATCGGGGTCGAGATCTCGATCGACGACTTCGGTACCGGCTACTCGTCGCTCGCGTATCTGACGACGCTGCCGATCAGCGAGCTGAAGATCGACCGCAGCTTCGTGCGCGATCTCGGCATGACGCCGCAGAGCTCGGCCGTCGTCACCGCGATCATCGCGCTGGCGCGTTCGCTCGGCCTGCGCGTAATCGCCGAGGGCGTCGAAAACCTGCGCCAGATGGAAGTCCTGCATCGCCTCGGTTGCGGGATCATGCAGGGCTTTCTCTTCAGCAAGCCGCAGCCGCCGGAAGACATCGAGCGCTGGCTCGAGCAGACCGTGCTGCCGAAGAAGGCGCCGTGGATCGGCCAGGCATCGTCTGGCGACGGCGCCGAGCCGCCGCGCGTTCGCACGCGCGAGTCGCGCGGCAAGCTGCCCTGACCCGGCCCCTTCCCGGAATCCCGCCGCCATGAGCACGACGCGTCCTTCGCCTCTGGCCAAGGTCGAGCTGTCGACGGCGCAGATCGCGAAGGCCGCGCTTCGTCGCCTGGCGACGGAGCGCCTCGAGCCGACGCCGGAGAACTATGAGCGTGCCTACCGCCAGGAAGCGGGCGAGGCGCCGGAATCGACCGAAGCGCTCGCGGTCCTGATCGAGCGGATCATCCGCGGCATCGAGCGGACCGGCCACAACTGGACACCGGCGCGGCGCAAGGAAGGCATCCATCGCGTCCTCGCCAGCGGTCGCAGCGACGCCAAGAGGCTCCAGCATCGGCTGTCGCAGCTCGTCAACAGCTGGGAAGGCGACACCGCGGCGACGCCGGTCGGTGTCGCATCGACGCCCGCAACCGCGAGCCGGCCGGCGCCGCTCGACGCTCTCGCAACGGCTGCGAACGCCGCATCGTCGGCAGCGAACGATCCGGCGACGCCGGCGAGTTCGCCGCCTGCGGTCGCGTGGGAACGCGTCGCGCGCAGCCTCGGCCACGGCCTGCAGCAGGCGTTGCCCGCCCATGACGGCGCCAACCAGGAGCTCGCGCGCGAGCTCGCTCGCCTGGTCGAGCGCATGCATGGCGACGCGCCGGCGTCGCTCGCCGACGACACCGACGCGCTGGTGCGCAAGGTCGAGCGCGTCCTGCAGCACCGTCACCACCTGTTCGACCAGCTCGGTAAGCTCTGCCACGAGCTGACGTCGAGCCTGACCGACATCGCCGAAGACGGCAGCTGGGTCAAGGGCCAGTGCGAGGCGATGACGCTGAAGATCGAGGAAGGCCTCAGCGCGCGCGGCGTTCGCGCGGTGAGCGACATGCTGCACCACGCGCGCAAGCGCCAAGGCGAGGTGCGCGGCGAGCGTGAGAAGGCGCGCGACGCGCTGAAGGCGCTGATCACGCAGATGCTCGCCGAGCTCGGCGAGCTGGGGTCGAAGACCGGCAACTTCCACGAGAGCGTCGGCCGCTACGCCGAGGTGATCGAGCAGTCGGATTCGCTCGAGAGCCTGACCGGCGTCGTGCGCGAGATGGTGGCCGAGAGCCGGGCCGTGCAGACGCTCGTCCAGCAGACGCAGGAGCGATTGCAGCAAGAGCACAGCAAGGCCATCGACCTGACGCAACGCGTCGTCGAGCTCGAGGACGAGATGAAGCGCCTCTCCGACGAGGTCTCGACCGACCAGCTGACGCAGATCGCCAACCGCCGCGGCCTGATGCAGGCGTTCGAGATCGAGCGCGCGCGCCTCGAGCGGTCCGGTGGTGAGCTCTCGATCGGCCTGCTCGACATCGACAACTTCAAGCGCCTCAACGACGAGCTCGGCCACAGCGCCGGCGACGAGGCGTTGAAGTCGCTCGCCGCGGTCGTCAGCAAGACGCTCAGGCCGACCGACCGGGTCGCCCGCTACGGCGGCGAGGAGTTCGTGGTCCTGCTGCCGCAGACGCCGCCGAGCGAGGGCGAGCAGGTGCTGACGCGGCTGCAGCGGTCACTCACCGGCGGCCTCTTCATGCACAAGGACAAGCAGATCTTCGTCACCTTCTCGGCCGGCGTCACCGACTACCGGCTCGCGGAGCGGATCGAGGATTCGCTCGAGCGCGCCGACCAGGCGCTCTACGAAGCCAAGCGGACCGGGAAGAACCGGACCTGCATCGGCTGATCCGCGAGCAGGCGCTCAGCCGGCGTCGCCGGAGCCGCGTGGCTCGCCGAGCAGCCTCAGCGCGCGATCGACGTCGCGCTCGAACGCGCCGACGGTCGCCTCCGGGGCAGTCGACGCCATCAGCGCGGCGCGGTATGCCGACGATTCGCTCGCGTAGAACGCCTGGACGACGAGGCGGGCGTCGCTGCTCAGCGCTTCGGTGAGCGAATTGACGAAGCACTCCATCGCCAGCATCGAGCCTTTCAGCTCGTGCATCTGCTGCGCGAGGCGGGACGTTTCGTCCATCGGATTCTCCTGATCGTGGTTCGGCGGCCGCGGCCTGTTCGCCGCAGGCGACGGGATCAGTCTAAGTCCGCAGGTCCTGTGCCGTGTCGTCGCGCCCGGCCTGCCGGCGATCGGTGCCCGATCCGGCGCAGGCTGCGGCCATCACGGCGCGCGCGAAGCCGATATGGTCGAAGCGCCGGTGGTCGTCGCTCCAGAAGCCGAACTGGAGGACGTCGAGCGCTTCCGCGCCGAGCGTGGCGTGGCGGGCGCCGTGGCAGAGCGGGCAGCGCAGGGGTGACTCGTTCGCGGCGCCGGCCGCCTCGGTGGCATCGCTGGCGGCGAGCCCCGCATCGGCCGCGGAGAGAGTCGCCTCGATGTAGGCGCAGTCCGCGTACGGAAGTCGGTCCCTGGGTTCGGTCACGCCTTGCTATCGGAAGCGCGGTGTGTAGCTTGATGGTCGGCTCTGCGCGTCGGTCGATGCACACGTGAGGATGTTGGCGAGACGGATGGAATCGGACCATGACGCGGGATGGGGTCGAAGTCCGGGCGGCGCTGCACGTCGCAGACGTCGCGACCATCGGTCGCGAAGCCGGAGCGCGTTCAATCGCTCAGAGCGACGAGCCATGCCACCCCGGCGGCCGCGACGAGCAGGAGCGCCAGCGCCAGCAGGCGCGATCCGACGGAGTCGACCGCCGGCGGCACGCCGGGCTCGAGCAACTTGTCGCCGCTCAGCATCGGGCCGACGAGGTTGCGACGAAGGCGCAGCAGGTAGAAGACGACGGCGCCCACATGGAGCAGGACGAGCACCATGATGATCCGCTGGCCGTAGTCCTTGTGCCAGTGTGTCAGCAGGCTCGCGGTCTTCGCGGTGACGAAGCGGTTGAGCGGCCCCGTGGTCGCGATCTCGTCGTCGGCGAACAGACCCGTCGCGACCTGGGCAGCGAGCAACGCGAGCAGGGCGAAGACGGAAAACGCGCCGAGCGGGCTGTGGCCGACGTGGTGACGCTCCTCCGGGCGGCTCCGCCCCTGCAGGTAGCGCAGGCCTGCGGCGGGCGCGTACGCGAAGCTGCGAAAGCGCGACCAGCGGCCGCCCCAGAAGCCCCAGAGCAGGCGAAACGCGAGCAGCGTGAAGGAGACGTAGCCGAAGCGCAGATGCCAGGCCATGGCGTTGCCGCCGAGATAGCCGGTCGTGAACGAGCCGACCACGCTGAGCGCGAGCACCCAGTGAAAGAGTCGCGTCGGCAGATCCCACACGCGAACGACGACCGCCGGCGGAGCGACCGGCGCTGCGGCCTCGACCGTTTCGTCTGCACTCGCCATCCGGCCTCGTCCGCAATTCCGCTGGTTCGCGGCCGCAACGATACCCTTGGGCGACGTGCCGGAGCGGGATGCGGAAAACCCGAAGGCGTTGAACCCGTGGCGGCGCGCAGAGCATATACGCGGGCGCGCCGTCTAACTCGCGCGCGCTCGCCTGCCGGCGCGCGCCCACCCTTTAGGAGTTGCCCCCATGCACCGTCACGCACGCCCCGCGCTCGTCGCCGCCTTCGCCCTCGCCGCCTCGCTCGTCGCCTGGCCCGCGCAGGCGCAATGGGCGAAGCCGGAAGACGCGATCAAGTATCGCCGCGCAGCGATGACCGTCATGGCGAACCACTTCGGCCGCGTCGCCGCGATGTCCCAAGGCAAGATCCCGTTCGATCCCAAGGCCGCGGCCGAGAATGCCGACATCGCGGTCACCATGTCGAAGCTGCCCTTCGTCGCCTTCATTCCCGGCACCGACAAGGGCGAGACCAAGGCCGAGCCGAAGATCTGGACCGAGCCCGACAAGTTCAAGACAGCCTCCGAGCAGATGCAGGAGAACATGGTGAAGCTGCAAGCCGCGGCCAGGTCGGGCAACCTCGACACGATCAAGGCCGCCGTCGGCGATACGGGCAAGAGCTGCAAGAGCTGCCACGACAGTTACCGGAAAGAGTGACATCGCCGACAGGCGTCGAGCATCAACGACCCCCAAGCCTTCGTTGAACCGGGCGAGGCATGGCCGGCATATACCGGACGACGACCCGATGATCCGGGCGCGCCGACCCGGAGTGGCACGATGAACGCACGAAGCATCTTTACCGTCCTCTGCACCGCACTGCTGAGCGCTTCGCTCGCCTTCGCCGCCGGCGGAGGCGGTGGCGGTGGCGGTGGCGGTGGTGGTGGCGGTGGTGGTGGCGGCGGTGGAGCAAGCGGCGGTGGCAACAATCAGGGGAACACTGGCGGCGGTGGCGGCGGAGCAAATGCCGGCGTTGCGGATCGCAACAACCGACGCAAGAAGGGCAAGCGCGGCGCGGTCGATCAGGAAGCGGTGGATGCGAACATCTCCAAGACGATGGCCACGATGCGCGGCGCACCGGCCCGGTCGCGTGGCGGCGACATTCGCCGCGGAACGCGCGAGGAGCTCGAAGCGGCGCGCGCCGCCGAGGTAGAGCGCGAGAAAAAGACGGTTCGCGTCAACGAGTTCATTACCGTCAGCGAACTGGCGCAGATTCTCAAGGTTCCGGCCACCGAGATCGTCTCGTTTGCGTTCAAGAATCTGGGGTTGATGGTCACC
>DATAYY010000172.1:0-18876 GCA_036272325.1 Caldimonas sp.
GACGCGCAGATCGACGACGCCGTAGCCGCCGAGGACGATGCCGTTGTCTGGCCGTGAGCCGACGAAGAGCGCGGCCGCACCGAAGCGCCAGGCGCCGGTCGCGTAGTCGGCGCCGGCGCTTTCCTGGTGCGCGGCGCGGCGTGGCAAGCGAACCCCGGTGTCGGCATCGGTCGCGTCGAGGAAGTCGACGTTGGCGCGCAGGTCGAAGCCGAGCCAGCGCGCCGTCGCCGCGATCGTCGCGCCCTGCAGGCGTGCGCGGCTGACGTTGGCGGCGCAGCCGAAGGCGTACGCCGGATCCGGCGGGCAAAGCGTCGGGTCGGGCTCGAACCCGATCAGATCGTGAACGTCGTTGCGATAGACGGTTGCGTTCACGCTCGCATCATCGCCCTGCCACGCTGCTCCCGCCTCGACGCTCTTGCCGCGCTCGGGCCGGATCGTCGGCACGCCGAAGCCCGGAAAGGCGAGATCGTTGAACGTCGGCGCGCGAAACGTCGTCCCTGCGAGCGCGCGCAGCTTCACGCCGCGCGCCACCTCGAGAGAGCCGCCGATGCGACCGGTCGTGTTCGCACCGTAGGCGGAGTTGTCGTCATGGCGAAGGTCGGCCTGCACCGAGCCGGCGCCGAAGGTGCCCGAATACCCCAGCACGCCGGCGTTGTTGTGGCGAACCTGCTCGCTCGCGAACACGTCGGCCGTCGCTCGCTCGACCAGGTGCTCGAGCGCAACCATCAGCTGCTGCTGCGAAGCAAAGGTGATCGCGTTCTGCCAGGTGCCCTGCTCTCGCGTCGTCACGAAGCGGCTCTGCAGGGTGCCGCCGCTCGTCAGGTCATCGACCGCGCGCGACGCCTGCACGGTCGTCGTCCAGCCCTGCACCGGCGTGCCGCGATAGTCGATCGAGCCGACGCGCGTCGTGAGGTGGTTGCGGAAGTCGGGCGTCGCGTCCTGAGTGAACGCCGGCGGCAGGAATTCGCTCGAGTCGTACTGCGCGTTCAGCCGCGTCTCGAGCAGGTGCACCCCGATGCGGTGCCCCGTGGCCGGCGTGAAGCCGACCTGCAGCGCTCCCGAGTTGCGCCTGAAGCCGTCGCGATCGGGATTGAAGTTGCCGAAGAGATCGTTCGGCGCGATCGCGGAGACGCCGGCGCTCTTCTCCTGGCCGAGCGAGAGCGCATAGTCCCATGGGCCCATCGCGCCGCTCGCGGCGACGTTGCCGCGTGCCGAGTCGTAGCCACCGATGTCGGCGCCGGCGCTCAAGCGAAACGGCCCCTCACCGCGGCGCGTGAAGATCTGCACCACGCCGCCGACCGCGTCGGCTCCGTACAGGCTCGACGCCGGGCCACGCAGGACTTCGATCCGCTCGATTTGGCCGAGGCTCAGGGCTTCGAACTCGGCCTGGCCGAGCGTCGCCGAGCCAACGCGAACGCCGTCGACGAGAACGACCGTGCCGTTCGTGCTGGCGCCGCGGATGAAGTAGCCCGAGCTCTGCCCAGGACCGCCGTTGCGTGCGAGCTGCATGCCGGCGACGCGACGGATCAGGTCCTCGACCGAATCGGCAGTCGTGGTTCGGATCGTCGCACTGTCGATGACGACGATGTCGCTGCTGCTGCGGCCGAGCGTCTCGGGCTCGCGCGTGCCGGTGATCACGACCGGATCGAGGCTGCCGTCGGCAGCCAGAGCGACGCGCGTCGACGCAAGGAGGGTGAGCATGGCGACACGAACGATGTGCGTGGCGACACACGAGCGGCGAGCCGGCGACCGGCGCGGCGCCTCGGGTGGATGTTGCATGGTGAACGTTCCCGCAAGAGGCGTGCGGCCGCTTCCCCGCGGCCGACGCGACATGGGCGGAGCACGAGGCTTCGCCCGCTTGCTGGCCGGTATCCGGGCTGACGGATCGACCGCGGCGACCTTCCCGGAGGCTCGTGCCTCCAGTGGTGTGAGCGCCGCAGCTGACGATGCGCTCGACAAGCGCATCGTCGTCCGCCGTACCGTTGCGGGGGCAGCGCGGTTGATGCCGGATCGCTGCCGATCCGGCGCTCGCTTCCCGTTTAACTGTGAAGGCATGAACACCTTCACGGGCACCAGCGGAACGCATTCTAAGCAGCCGAAGCGAGCGCGGGACGACGCCTACAATTCGCTTCCTCTCCCCTTGCCGGAGTGTCATGGCCACGATCGAGGATCTCGCCGACCGCGTCGAGCGCCTGCTCCTTCGACACGAGGAGTTGCAGCGCACGAACGCGCTGCTCGCGGCACAGCTCGGCGCCGTCACGAACGAGCGCGACAATCTTCGTTCGCGACTGAACGCGGCAAAGAGCCGAATCGACGTTCTGCTGCAGCGGCTTCCGCGCGAGCCGCTCGCCGGCGACGAAGCGCCCGACGGTGCGGCGATCGACGCCGCCAAGAGCGACGGCAGCGGCGGCGCTACGCTGAGGAGCGTCGGATGAAGCAGGTCGAGGTCACGATTCTCGGCCAGAGCTACATCCTCGGCTGCCCAGACGGCGGCGAGAGCTCGCTGCTCGAAGCCGTCGCCGACGTCGACCGCGAGATGAGCGCGATCCGCGACGGCGGCAAGGTGAAGGCGCGCGAGCGCATCGCCGTGCTCGCGGCGCTCAACCTCGCGTTCGAGCTCGCACAGCGGCCGGCGCGGGCGAGCGCCGACGGCGCAGCGAGCAGCGCCGACGGGAACCTTGCCGCAGTCGATCTCGATGGCCTGATCCGTCGCGTCGACATGGCCCTCGGCGCCGACGGACAACTGCTCTGATCGTTGTCTTTTTTTCGAACGCGCAGCGTAGAATGAATTCGTCCGTTGCGTTCGCGTGAACTTTATATTTCCTTGAACCGATGCTCGCAAGAGCAAGGGCTTGGAACATCGCCCGGCAGGTGTGATCGTCTCGCGTCAGATGAACCCGAAACCTGGCTGACCTCGCCCACCTGAACTGCCTGGGTTCAGGAATGCGGTTCACGGGGCGCGGCGGACACCTTCTTCCTTGTCGACGCGGCCGCCCATGCGCTACTGGTTGATGAAGAGCGAGCCGAGCGAGTGCTCGATCGACGATGCAGCGGCAGCGCCGCATGCCACGGTTCCGTGGGTGGGCGTCCGCAACTTCCAGGCACGCAACTTCATGAAGCAGGAGATGGCGCCGGGCGACGGCGTCCTCTTCTATCATTCGTCGTGCCCGGAGCCCGGAATCGCGGGCATCGCCGAGGTCGCGTCGAAGGCGTCGGTCGACGAGACGCAGTTCGACTCCAAGAGCCACTACTTCGACGAGAAGTCGCGGCGCGAGGCGCCACGCTGGTGGCACGTCGACGTCAAAGTGCGCAAGAAGACGCGACTGCTTTCGCTTGCCGAGATGCGGGCGGCGCCCCAGCTGGCGACGATGCGGGTGCTGCGCCGCGGCAACCGGTTGTCGATCACGCCGGTCAGCGACGAAGAGTGGCGTGCGGTGACGAAGCTGCTCGAGACGCCGGCCTGAGCACCTCGACGCGATAATCCGCCGCAGCGGGCCAACGGGCCGTCGCGCAGGGAGGCGCAGCGACCATGAAAGAGCAGATCGACAAGCTCAACCGCCTGAGCGAATCGCACGGACCGCTCCAGCCGGGCAAGGGCCTCGTCTCCGGAGTCATCGCGCTCTGCCTGAAAGCGCTCTGCTTCCTCGGCGTCCCCGCCTTCCACTTTCCCCAGTACCTGACGACGCCCGAGCTGCGCCACGCTTACAACGTCGACGCGATGCGACTGCTGCTGTTCTGGTCGCTCGTCCTGTCGGGCGCAATGGCGCTCTTCGAAGGAATCGACCGGAACTACGCCGCCCACTTCGCGTTCCTCGACTACGCGTTCGGGACCGCGCACAACGCCGACCGGCCATGGCCGGACCGGTACGGCGTCGTCGGCGACTACGTGCCGAACGGCTTCTTCAGGCAGCTCGCGTTCCCATTCCTCTGGAAGCGCTGAGCTGGCGGCTCGCGCGTGCAGTTCGACGTCGTCATCGTCGGCGCCGGTGCCGCCGGGCTGCACTGCGCCGCCATCGCCGGCCAGCTCGGCTGCTCGGTGGTGCTGCTTGACCACGCCGACAAGGTCGCCGAGAAGATCCGCATCTCCGGCGGCGGCCGCTGCAACTTCACCAACATCGAGGTCGGTGCCGACAACTTCGAATCGGCGAACCGCGATTTCTGTCGCTCGGCACTCGCCCGCTACACGCCGCGCGACTTCATCGACCTCATCGAACGGCACGGCATCGCCTGGCACGAGAAGCACAAGGGGCAGCTCTTCTGCGACGATTCGAGCGCCCAGGTCATCTCGATGCTGCTCGCCGAGTGCGAAGCCGGTGGCGTGCAGCGCTGGCAGCCGTGCCGGGTCGAAGCGGTCCGCGTCGGCAGCACCGGATTCGAGCTCGACACGGCGCGCGGAGCGCTCCGCTCGACGCGGCTCGTCGTCGCCACGGGCGGGCTCTCGATCCCGAAGATCGGCGCGAGCGACTGGGGCTACGCGCTGGCACGCCGACTCGGCCACCGGATCGTCGAGCCGCGACCGGCGCTGGTGCCCTTCATCTGCGACGGTGTCGAGTGGCAGCCGTTCGCCGCGCTCGCCGGCGTCGCCCTGCCGGTGCGCGCGCGCGCCGCGGACGCGAGCACCCCGGCCTTTGCCGAGGACCTTCTCTTCACGCACCGCGGCCTGAGCGGCCCGGCGGCGCTGCAGGTCTCGACCTACTGGCGCCAGGGCGAAGTGATCGCCGTCGACCTCGCGCCGCAGGTCGATCTGCGGCGCGTCCTCGCCGCCGCGAAGTCGGGTCGCCGCCAGGTCGGCACGGTCCTCGCCGAGATCCTGCCGCGCCGGCTCGCCGAGGCGTGGGTCGCAGCGCATCTCGGTGGCGACCGGCCCGTTGCCGACCTCCGCGACCGCACGCTCGACACGCTGGCCGCGGCGCTGCACCGATGGACGCCGGTGCCGTCGGCCACCGAAGGCTGGCGCAAGGCCGAAGTGACGGCCGGTGGCGTCGACACCCGCGACCTCGAGTCGCGCGGCTGTGAGAGCCGGCTCATCCCGGGTCTGCACTTCATCGGCGAGGTGGTAGACGTCACCGGTTGGCTCGGCGGCTACAACTTCCAGTGGGCCTGGGCGAGCGCGGCCGCCTGCGCCCGCTCGCTCGCCGCGCATTGCCGCGCCGGGAGTGGCGAGCTATAATCGATATCCTTTTGCAAAATCCTCCTGCTAGATGACCACCGTTCGCGTCAAGGAAAACGAGCCGTTCGACGTTGCTCTTCGCCGCTTCAAGCGCACCATCGAAAAGCTCGGCCTGCTGACCGATCTGCGTGCCCGCGAGTTCTACGAGAAGCCCACCGCCGAGCGCAAGCGCAAGAAGGCGGCCGCGGTCAAGCGCCACTTCAAGCGCGTTCGCAGCATGCAGCTTCCGAAGAAGCTCTTCTGACGAGCTGAAGCCGCGATCCACCGGAGCCCGCCACGCGCGGGCTTCGTCGTTTATCGATCTCGCCGGCGTAGAGTCGTACCTGGAGCCGCGATGACCCTCAAAGACCGCATCACCGAAGACATGAAAGCCGCGATGCGTGCCAAGGACGCGCCGCGCCTGCTCACGATCCGCGGCCTGCTCGCGGCGATGAAGCAGCGCGAGGTCGACGAGCGCATCGATCTCGATGACGCCGCGGTCGTCGCGATCGTCGACAGGCTCGTCAAGCAGCGCAAGGACTCGATCCAGCAATTCGGCGCCGGCGGCCGCCAGGACCTGGTCGACAAGGAGACTGCCGAGCTCGAGGTGCTCGAGGGCTACCTGCCGACGCGCCTCAGCGCCGACGAGGTCGCATCCGAAGTCGCGACGATCGTCGCCGAAACCGGCGCGACGGGCGCAGCCGACATGGGCAAGGTCATGGCGGCGGCGAAAGCGCGCTTCGCGGGCCGTGCCGAAATGGCCATGGTCTCGGCGGCAGTGAAGTCGGCGCTTGCCCGCTGACGACCAAGCGCAGGAAGACACGATGGCCCTCACCGCCCACCGCATGACCGCCGACATCGCCGTCGCCGGCCAGCTCGAACCCGCCGCGATGGCCGAGGCCGCTGCCGCCGGCTTTCGCAGCGTCGTCAACAACCGGCCGGATTTCGAAGGCGGGCCGACGCAGCCGACGTCGGCAAGCATCGAAGCCGCCGCGCATGCCGCAGGGCTGTCGTACGTCTGGCTGCCGGTCGCACCCAACGTGCAGACGCCGGAGGAGATCGCCAGGTTCGCCGCGTTGCTCGAGTCGATGCCGAAGCCGATCCTGGCGTTCTGTCGCTCGGGCACGCGCTCCGGCAAGCTCGTACGCGCGGCGCTCGGCGGCTGACCGCACCCTCGCTCCTAGCGCAAACACGCAGTCGCCGCAGGAAGCGGCTCCCTAGAATCGGCGGCGCTTCGCAGCGGGGTCGGCCCGGCGAACGTCTTCCCCATTCGACGGAGACCCCGTGGCGCCTCTTCTCAGGCTGTCGCAGCTGATCGATCGCTTCACCGCATGGGTCGGTCGCTGGGTGGCATGGCTGGTCCTCGCCGCCGTCCTGATCAGCGCGATCAACGCCTCCGTCCGCAAGATTTTCAACACCAGCTCGAACGCGTACCTGGAGATCCAGTGGTACTTGTTCGCAGCGGTGTTCCTGCTCGCCGCCGGCTACACGTTGCTGCGCCAGGAGCACGTCAAGATCGACGTCGTCTCGGGGCGCTTTTCCAAGCGGACGCAGATCTGGATCGACATCGTCGGCCTCGTTTTCTTCGTTTTCCCGCTGGTATTCACGGTCGTTCGACTGTCCTTGCCGCTCGTCATCCGTGCCTACGAGATGAACGAGTACTCATCGAACGCCGGCGGCTTGATCCGCTGGCCGGTGTTCGCGATCCTGCCGCTTGGCTTCCTGCTCCTCGGCATCCAGGCAGTCTCAGAGCTGATCAAGCGGGTCGCGTTCCTGCGCGGACTCATCCCCGACCCGACGCGGAAGGTACAGGCGAAGAGCGCCGAGGAGGAGCTCGCCGACCTCCTGCAAAAGGAAGTGGCCGAGCGCGAGAAGGCAGCATTGGCGAGCAAGCCATGATGCAGTTCATCGGGACGAACATGGCGCCGATCATGTTCGCGAGCCTGATCGTCTTCCTGCTGTTCGGCTATCCGGTCGCCTTCTCGCTCGGCGCCTGCGGGCTGTTCTTCGGCGTCGTCGGGGTCGAGATGGGGCTGATGCCGCAGGCGCTGCTGCAGGCCCTGCCATTGCGCATCTTCGGCATCATGCAGAACGACACCCTGCTCGCGGTGCCGTTCTTCACCCTCATGGGGCTGATCCTCGAGCGATCCGGGATGGCAGAGGATCTGCTCGACACGATCGGCCAGCTGTTCGGCCCGATCCGCGGCGGCCTCGCCTACGCGGTGATCCTGGTCGGAGCGATGCTCGCCGCGACCACCGGCGTCGTTGCTGCGTCGGTGATCTCGATGGGGCTGATCTCGCTGCCGATCATGCTGCGTTACGGCTACGACCGGCGCCTCGCGAGCGGCGTGATCGCCGCCTCCGGGACGCTGGCGCAGATCATCCCGCCGTCGCTGGTCCTGATCGTCCTCGCCGACCAGCTCGGGCGCAGCGTCGGCGACCTCTATCGCGGTGCATTCATCCCGGGCTTCGTGCTGACCGGCCTGTACATCGCCTACGTCATGACGATCAGCGTGATGCGGCCGACCTGGACGCCGGCATTGCCGAAGGAGGCCCGCACCATCCGCGAGGACGACGGCAGCCCCGGCCTGCGCTCGCTCGGCGTCGTGACCTTCCTCTCGCTGGCCGCGGCCCTGCTGTTCGCGAAGCTTCGGCCGGCGGACACGCCGACCGATGAGCTGATTGTCGTCTCGATGTGCGTTGGAGTCGGCGTCGCATTCGCGCTCGCGGTCGGCAACCGCCTGCTGAAGCTGAACCTGCTGTCGCGCATGGCCGAGCGGGTGACCTTCGTCCTGATCCCGCCGCTCGCCCTGATCTTCCTCGTCCTCGGCACGATCTTCCTCGGCGTCGCGACGCCGACCGAGGGCGGCGCGATGGGCGCGACAGGAGCGCTGGTCATGGCAACTGCGCGCCGCCGCCTCGACCTGCGGCTGCTGCGCCAGGCGTTGGACACGACGATGAAGATCTCGAGCTTCGTGCTCTTCATCCTGATCGGCTCGACCGTGTTCAGCCTGTCGTTCCAGGCGGTCGATGGCCCGATCTGGGTCGAGCACCTGCTGACCAGCCTGCCCGGCGGCCAGCTCGGCTTTCTCATCGTCGTCAACCTGCTGATCTTCTTCCTCGCCTTCTTCCTCGACTTCTTCGAGCTCTCGTTCATCGTCATCCCGCTGATCGCCCCGGTCGCCGACAAACTCGGCATCGACCTCGTCTGGTTCGGCGTCCTGCTCGCGGTCAACATGCAGACCTCGTTCATGCACCCGCCGTTCGGTTTCGCTCTGTTCTACCTGCGCAGCGTCGCACCGAGCGACGACTACGACGACCGCATCACGTCGCGGCGCATCAGCAAGGTCACGACCGGCCAGATCTACTGGGGCGCTGTGCCTTTCGTGGTGATCCAAATTGTCATGGTGGGTCTCATCATCGGCTTCCCGAAGCTGGTCTCGAGCGGGGTCGGCAAGGAGTCGACGATCGACATCGACAAGGCGTTCCAGCAGATGCAGAAGGACTCGGCACCGAGCGGCTCACCGCCGCCGGCGTCGATGGAGGGCTTCACCTTGCCGCCTCCTTCGGCGGCATCGGCAGCCGCTGCCTCGCCCGGGAGCCAAGCCGGCGAAGGAGGCACGACGATGTCCGACGACGAGGCGATGAAGCGCCTCATCGATGCGGCGCCAAAGAAGCCCTGAGCGTTCCGCTCCGGGACGGCCCTGCAGCAGCAGCCGCGATGCGCCCGGCACCAACGAAAAGCCCCGCGCGCGCGGGGCTTTTGTTCGCTGACGCGGCGCGAAGTGCGCCGCGTCGGGCTAGAGCCTCTGCGCCTGCATGAAGTCGTCGAAGCCCGCTTCGGTGAAGCGGAACCAGAGGTTCGCGTCACGCCGCCACACTGAGAAATCCGCGTAGATCTTCTTCCAGTCGGCGTTGCTCGCGCTCAGCTCGGCATAGACCTCGTTCGCCGCCTTGAAGGCACCGTCCATCATGTCCTTCGGGAAGCGGAACAGCTTCGTCCCCGAGCCGACAAGCGTCTTCAAGGCCTGCGGATTGCGGTAGTCGTACTTCGCGACCATGTCGACGTGGGCGTGCGAGGCCGCCGCCTCGACCATCGCCTTGTATTCGGCCGACAGGCCTTCCCAGGCCTTGGTGTTGATGAAGAAATCGAGCTGCGGGCCACCCTCCCACCAGCCGGGGTAGTAATAGTTCTGGGCGATCTTGTTGAAGCCGAGCTTCAGGTCGTCGTACGGCCCGACCCATTCGGCGGCGTCGATCGTGCCCTTCTCGAGCGCCTGGTAGATCTCGCCGCCGGGAATGTTCTGCGGCACGCCGCCGATGCGCTCGATGATCTTGCCGCCGAAGCCGCCGATGCGGAACTTCAGCCCCTTGAGGTCGGCCAGCGTCTTCAGCTCCTTGCGAAACCAGCCGCCCATCTGCGCGCCGGTGTTGCCGCCGGGAATGTTGTAGATGTTGTACTTGGCGTAGAACTCGCGCATCAGCTTCAGGCCATTGCCCTCGTACATCCAGGCCGTGATCTGGCGCTCGTTGAGGCCGAACGGGATCGCGCAGCCGAGCGCGAAGCACGGATCCTTGCCGAAGAAGTAGTACGGCGCGGTGTGCGCGACCTCGACCGTCGCGTTCTGCACCCCGTCGACGACGCCGAACGCCGGCATCAGCTCGCCGGCGGCATGGACGGTGATCTGGAACTTGCCGCTCGACATCTCGCCGATCTTCTTGGCGAACACCTCGGCGCCCCCGAAGATCGTGTCGAGCGAACGCGGAAAGCTCGAAGCGATGCGCCAGCGGATGCTCGCCTGGGCGTTGACGACGGCCGGCGCGGCTCCGGCCGCCAGAACGCCGGCAAGACCGGAATTGCGAATGAATGAACGACGCTGCATTGACTTGTCTCCTGTGACGCGCGCGTAGATCGGAACGCGCCGGATTCTAGGAAGCGGTGATGGCCCGACCGACCGGGATTTACCCGGCTCGCACGGCGGTGCTCACGCGCCGGCGATCTTCATCCGCCCGATCAGCACCGAGCCGATCGTCCTGCTGCCCATCGTGTAGGCGTCGGCGCCGACGGCGGCAATGCCCGCGAACATCTCGCGCAGGTTGCCGGCGATGGTGATCTCGTGCACCGGAAAGGCGATCTGTCCGCGCTCGACCCAGAAGCCGGCGGCGCCGCGCGAGTAGTCGCCCGTGACGTAGTTCACGCCCTGCCCCATCAGCTCGATGACGAGAAGGCCGCGGTCGAGCTTCTTCAGCATCGCGTCGAGGTCGTCACCGGGGCGCGTCAGGCGCGACGTCAGCGTCAAGTTGTGCGAGCCGCCGGCGTGGCCGGTCGTGCGCATGCCGAGCTTTCTCGCCGAGTAGCTCGACAGGAAATAGCTCTGCACCGTGCCGGCGTCGACGATCTGCGCCGGTCGCGTCGCGACACCCTCGTCGTCGAACGGCGCGCTGCCCTTGCCGCGCGGAACGTGCGGATCCTCGCGGATGTCGACATGCTCCGGCAGCACGCGCTTGCCGAGGCTGTCGAGCAGGAACGACGACTTGCGGTAGAGCGCGCCGCCGCTCGTCGCCTGCACGTACGCGCCGAGCAGCGACGATGCGAGAGACGACTCGAACAGCACCGGCACCTCGCAGGTCTTGATCTTGCGCGATGCGAGCCGCGACAGGGCGCGCTCAGCGGCGTAACGACCGACGACCTCGGGCGCTGCGAGCTCGTCGGCCGACCGCATCGACGTATACCAGGCGTCGCGTTGCATCTCCTCGCCATCGGCACCGGGCAGCGACGCGATCGGAGCGACCGACAACGAATGGCGCGAGCTCGCATAGCCGGCGCCGAACCCGTGCGTGTTGCCGGTGTAGAAGTGCGACTGCTGCGCCGAGACGCCCGCGCCTTCCGAATTCGTGATCCGGCGATCGACCGCAAGCGCCGCTGCCTCGCATCGGCACGCGATTGCGATCGCCCGCTCCGCGTCGACCGGCCACGGGTGAAAGAGATCGAGGTCGCGCCGTGCGGCCGCGCCGTCGGCGAGATCGGCCTCGTCAGGAAGGCCGGCCGCCGGATCCTCAGCCGTGAAGCGAGCGATATCGTGGGCGGCGCGCACGGTCTGCTCGAGCGCCGCTCGCGAGAAGTCGGACGTGCTGGCGTTGCCGCGGCGCTGACCGACATAGACCGTGACGCTGATCGACTTGTCGCGGTTGCGCTCGATGTTCTCGGTCTCGCCTTTGCGGACCGACACCGAGAGGCCGACGCCTTCCGAGACCTCGGCGACGGCATCGCTCGCACCGAGCGATTTCGCCGTCGCCAGGCAGGCGTCGACGAGCTCGCGGAACTGCTCGCGCGTATAGGCGAAGCCGGTAGAAGTCGGCTTGGTGGCCGCGGTGGTGATGGGCATCGGGAGGGAGGCGGCTGGGGCGCGAAGGCAGCGGGTGGCGACGGCGCGCGTGCAGGGAACAGGGCGGCGACTATGATACCGACGACCCTGTCGCCCCTTCGTTTGCGCCTTGCTACCGTCCACCGAACTTCCCGCTGCCGATGTCCGCCCCGGGGCCGACGATGGCGTCGACATCGGTGCCGCCGGGCGACCCAGCAAGACCCGGCGCAAGGTGGCCTCGCACGATCTCCAATCGCTCGGTGAGGCGCTGCTCGAGCTGGCAGACGATCACCTCGCCGCGCTCGCCCTCGACGAGGCGCTGCTCGACGCGCTGCGGGCCGCGCGGCGCATCCGCAGCCACGAGGCGCGCCGCCGCCAGATGCAGCTGATCGGCAAGCTCATGCGCTCGGCCGACGTCGAGCACGCGCGCGTCGCGATCGACGAGCGCCGCCTCGGCCACGCCCGCGACTCGCTCGCGCTTCATCAGGCCGAGCGCTGGCGTGTCGAGCTCATCGCCGACGACGAGGCGACGACCCGCTTTGCCCGCGAGCATGCGAACGCCGACCTGCAGCAGCTGCGCGCCCTCGTTCGCAATGCCCGCAAGGACGGAGCGACTGCACCCGAGCAGCGCAGCGGCCGTGCCTATCGCGAGCTGTTCAGGTTCATCCGCGAGCACGAACGCGATGGCTGAGGCGGCGCCAGCCTCGGGCGGGCGCGATCGCGTCCGCGTCGGCCTCGTCTCGGTGAGCGACCGCGCCTCGGCCGGCGTCTACGAGGACAAGGGAATCCCGGCCCTGCGCGACTGGCTCGCGCACGCGATCCTCAATCCGGTCGACTGGGAGACGCGCCTGATCGCCGACGACGAGCCGGCGATCACTGCGACGCTGCGCGAGCTCGTCGACGACGTCGGTTGCGACCTCGTCCTCACGACCGGCGGCACCGGCCCGGCGCCGCGGGACGTCACTCCCGAAGCGACGCTCGCGATCGCGACCAAGGAGATGCCGGGCTTCGGCGAGCAGATGCGGCGGATCAGCCTGGCGTTCGTGCCGACCGCGATCCTGTCGCGGCAGGTCGCCGTCGTGCGCGGCAAGGCGCTCGTCATCAACCTGCCGGGGCAGCCAAAAGCGATCGCGGAGACGCTCGCAGGCATGCGCTCGGCGACGCCGCCGGTGCCTGGCATCTTCGGCGCCATCCCCTACTGCATCGACCTGCTCGGTGGCCCCTACATCGAGACCGACGACGCAGTGTGCGTCGCATTCCGGCCGAAGTCGGCACTGCGAAAGCCCGCGGCCTCGGGCCCGGCCTAGCGCCTTCGGGCAACGTGCCGGCGACGCGCGCCGGCTACTTCACCAGCCGGTTCAACCGCTCGGCGTCGAAAGACTCCGTGGTGTGCGCTTCACCGGGAACGCAGTCCTCGGTCGGCAGCTCACGCGAGCGCGACGAAAGCTTCTCGATCGCCTGCCAGAGCAGCGCGATCTGGTGCTCGTGGCCCGAGGCGTTGTCGATCAGGCCCTTCATCGCCTGCGAGACCGGGTCGTCGCCCTGCGTCACGCCGTACGCCGAAAAGCCCATCTTCGCCGCGCTCTCCTCGCGCGACACCGCTTCCTCGGCAAGGATGATGCGGGCCGGGTTGCCGACTGCGGTCGCCCCCGCGGGCACGGGCTTCAGCACGACCGCGCTCGAGCCGACGCGCGCGTTGTCGCCGACCGTGAAACCGCCCAGGATCTGCGAGTTCGCACCGACGATGACGCCGCGGCCGAGCGTCGGATGGCGCTTCGCACCCTTGGCGAGCGAAGTGCCGCCGAGCGTGACGCCCTGGTAGATCGTGCAGTCGTCGCCGATCTCGGCGGTCTCGCCGACGACGACGCCCATGCCGTGGTCGATGAAGACGCGCCGACCGATCCTCGCGCCCGGATGGATCTCGATCCCGGTGAAGAAGCGCGCGAAGTGCGAGATCCAGCGCGCGACCCAGTGAAAGCCGTGGCGAAGCCACCAGGCCGCCTGGCGATGCAGCACGATCGCATGCAACCCGGGATAGCAGGTCAGCACCTCCCACGACGAGCGCGCCGCGGGGTCGCGCTCGCGGATGCAGGCGATGTCTTCGCGAATCCGATCGAACATGGTCGGGTGCCCCAGCAGGGAAGCGAGCCAGTTTAGCGGCAGCGCTCGGAAATCGCTCGCGCGATGCCGCGCAGGATGTGGACCTCTTCCACGTTGAGCTCGGCGCGGTTGGCGAGCCGGTGCAGGCGCGCGATCAGCTTCTTCGGCGCCGCCGGATCGAGAAAGCCCAGCGTCTCGAGCGCCTCCTGCCAGTGCGCGATGACGCCGCGCACGGCGACGGCGTCGGCGCGACGCGCGTCGAGCGCAGGTGCGGCGGCGTCGAAGCCGCCGCGCGCCTGGCGCCAGTCGTAGGCGATGAGCTGCACCGCCTGGGCGAGGTTGAGCGAGCCGTAGCCGGCCGCGGTCGGAATCGTCAGGCAGGCGTTGCAGCCGTAGACGTCGTCGTTGCCAAGACCGTAGCGCTCCGAGCCGAACACGAACGCGAGCCGGTGCGTGCTCGGCGCGAGCGTCGCGAAGAGCTCGCGCGGGAGGTGCGTCGGCGGGCCGAAGTCGCGCGGCGTCATCGCGGTCGCGCATGCGTACGTGACGCCGTCGAGTGCCTCGGCGAGCGTGGCAACGACGCGGGCGCCGGCGAGGACGTCGGTCGCGCCGCTGGCAAGCGCAATCGCCTCGGCGCGCCGCTGTACGTTGGCCCAGCGCGGAGCGACCAGCACCAGCTCGGAAAATCCCATCACCTTCAGCGCCCGCGCCGCGGCGCCGACGTTGCCGGCGTGGCTGGTGCCGACGAGGACGAAGCGCGTGGGGTCGTGAGCGAGCATGGCGGCTAAAATCGTGCTCGCTCATTTTGCAGCGCGCCCGCGCGCGGGCCGGCCTTCGCCTCCCGCCGAGCCTCGCCCGAAAGCCCCGCTCCCATGTCCCAAGCGCTGCACCCGATGCTCAACATCGCCATCAAGGCGGCGCGCGCCGCCGGGGCGATCATCAACCGCGCCTCGCTCGACCTCGAGCGGCTGCAGGTCAACACCAAGGCGCCGAACGACTTCGTCACCGAGGTCGACCACGCCGCCGAGGCGGCGATCATCGACACGTTGCTCGCCGCCTACCCGGGCCACGGCATCCTCGCCGAGGAGTCGGGCAACGCGCGCGGCGCGCGCGACAGCGAATACGTCTGGATCATTGACCCGCTCGACGGCACGACCAACTTCATCCACGGGTTGCCGACGTACGCGGTATCGATCGGACTTGCGTTTCGGAACCAGATCCAGCAGGCGGTGGTCTACGACCCGGCGCGAAACGACCTCTTCTTCGCGAGCAAGGGACGCGGCGCTTTCCTGAACGACAAGCGCCTGCGCGTCTCCAAGCGAACGCGCATGGCCGACGCGCTGATCGGCACCGGCTTTCCGTTCAGGAAGGGCGACGACCTCGGCCGCTACCTGCACATGATGGAGTCGGTGATGAAGGTCTGCGCCGGCATGCGCCGGCCCGGCGCTGCAGCGCTCGACCTCTGCTACGTCGCTGCGGGCTGGTACGACGGCTTCTTCGAGACCGGTCTCTCGCCCTGGGACGTTGCCGCCGGCTCACTCCTCGTCACCGAGGCGGGCGGGCTGATCGGCAACTTCACCGGCGAAGCCGACTTCCTGCACCAGCGCGAGGTCGTCGCCGGCAACCCGAAGATCTACGGCCAGCTCGTGCAGCTCCTGACGCCGTACACGAGCGTCAGCCGCGACCCGGTCGGCCGGGCGGCCGGCTAGCAGCGCGGCAGCGACGGTCCATGGTCGAGCGGGTGTAGCAGCGTCAGCCTGTTCTTGCCGCCAACGACGCCGTCGAGCTTGACATGGAGCAACCCGATGTCGTCGCCTCCGTCCGTGGCGATCTCGCTGACTGGCGGCAATGGATGGCGCGCGTCGTGGTCCTCACCTATGCCACCGCGGCCGGCCTCGCCATCGTCGCCTTCACCTGGTTGAGCGACCGCGCCCTGCAAGGGTTCGCGATGCTCTACGCCTGGCATGCCTGGGCGCCCCTGCTCTGGACGCCGGCCTGGACCGCAGCGCTCGCCTGGCTGACCCGTCGCTATGCGCCGGGCGCTGCCGGCTCCGGGATTCCGCAAGTCATGGCTGCGTTGTCGCCGAGCGTCGAGCCAGCGCAGCGCGCCGGTCTGGTATCGCTGCGCCTGACGCTGGCCAAGACGGTGCTCACCGCGGGCGGGCTGCTCGGCGGGCTCGCCATCGGCCGCGAAGGGCCGTCGGTGCAGATCGCCGCCGGCATCCTGCAGCACGCGAAGCGATGGCTGCCGCAGCGCACCGCGATCACGGAGCAGGGACTGCTGGTCGCCGGCGGCGCTGCCGGCATCGCGGCGGCGTTCAACGCGCCGCTGGCCGGCGTCATGTTCGCGATCGAGGAGCTGACGCGCAAGATCGAGCAGCGCAGCAGCGGCCTGATCGTCGCCGCGATCGTGCTGTCGGGTCTGATGGCGGTGTCGGTGTTCGGCAACTCGACCTACTTCGGCGTCCTCCACGTCCCTCAGCTCGGCGTGGGCTATCTCCTGCCGGGGTTGCTCGTCGCGCTTGGTTGCGGATTGCTCGGCGGCTTCTTCTCGCGCCTTCTGCATGCCTCGATCGCAGGCGCCGGCAGCGATCGCTTCAGCCGCTGGCGCCGCAGCCACCCGATCCGCTTTGCGGCGGCGTGCGGGCTGGCCATCGCCGTCATCGGCCTCGTGAGCAGTGGCGCGACGTTTGGCAGCGGCTACGACTACACCCGGCGCCTCGTCGAGGGCCACACCAACCTGCCGCTGCTTTACGTGACGCTGCGCCTGATCGCGACCTGGCTCGCGGTCTGGTCGGGCGTCCCCGGCGGCCTGTTCGCGCCTTCGCTCGCGATCGGCGCCGGCGTCGGCAACGACGTCGCCCTGCTCGTGCAGATGAGCGACGGCTCGGCGCCGCTGATCGCACTCGGCATGACCGCGTTCCTCGCCGCCGTGACCCAGGCGCCGATCACGGCGTTCATCATCGTGATGGAAATGGTCGACGGCCACGCCATGGTGCTGAGCCTGATGGCCGCCGCGATGCTGTCGAGCCTCGTTTCGCGTTGGCTCAGCCGGCCGCTCTACTCGGCCCTCGCCCAGGACACCTTGCGCCGGCTGGGCCATGCCGATCCTGTGCTGCACGGTCACTGACTGACAACCGCCGTGCTCCATCCCGTGCCTGTCGAAACGCCGCTGTCAGCCCATACACCGATGATGCGGCAGTACTTGCGCATCAAGGCCGAGCATCCCGACACGCTCCTCTTCTATCGGATGGGCGACTTCTACGAGGTCTTCTACGACGACGCGAAGCGTGCCCACCGCCTGCTCAACATCACGCTGACGGCGCGCGGCGCGAGCGCCGGCGAGCCGATCCCGATGGCGGGCGTTCCGTTCCACGCCGTCGACACGTACCTCGCGCGCCTCGTCAAGCTCGGCGAATCGGTCGCGATCTGCGAGCAGGTCGGCGAGGTCGGCGCCGTCAAGGGGCCGGTCGAGCGCAAGGTCGTCCGCATCGTGACGCCCGGAACGCTGACCGAGAGCGACCTGCTCGCCGACAAGAGCGACTCGGTGCTGGTCGCCGTCGCGCGGCAGTCACAGCGCTTTGGCCTGGCATGGACGGCGCTGTCGAACGGCGAGATCGGGCTCGCCGAGTGCGCGGAGAGCGAGCTCGCCGGCTGGCTGGCGAGGATCGCGCCGGCTGAGGCCATCGTCGCCGGCGATCTGCCCGCCGGCAGCGTCGACGCCGCGACGACGGTGACACGCCGGCCGCCGTGGCAGTTCGACGCGGCGCTCGGCCGCCGCAGCCTCTGCGCGCAACTGCGCGTCGCCTCGCTGAGCGCATTCGGTGCCGAAGAGCTGGCCGCGGCGCACGCCGCCGCCGGGGCCCTGCTCGCCTACGCCGAGCACGCGCAGGGCCGCGCGCTTGCGCACGTCCACCGCCTGAACGTGCAACGCACGAGCGGGCTGATCGACCTGCCGCCGGTCACGCACAAGAACCTCGAGCTGACGCGGACCCTCCGCGGCCTCGACGCGCCGACGCTGCTGTCGACGATCGACCTCTGCACGACCGGCATGGGTAGCCGGACGCTTCGCCAGTGGCTGACCCAGCCGCTGCGCGACCGCCGGGTCGCGACCGACCGCCACGATGCGATCGCAGCGCTGCTCGCCGCCAGGGCCGACAAGCTTCGCGAGGCGCTCCGCCACGGCGCCGATGTCGAGCGGATCGGCGCGCGGATCGCGCTGCGCCAGGTCCGCCCGCGCGAGCTCGCGGGCTTGCGTCTGACGCTCGTCGCGCTGCCGCTGGTGCGCGCCGCGCTGCCGGCCGAAGGCTCGGTCCTGCTCGACACGCTCGCCGAGGCGCTGGCGCCGCCGGCCGCGATCGTCGAGCTGCTGGCGGCGATCGCCGCCGAGCCGGCGGCGCTGCTGCGCGACGGCGGCGTCATCGCCGAGGGCCACGACGCCGATCTCGACGAGCTGCGCGCGATCGGCCGCGGCGGCGACGCGTTCCTGCTCGAGCTCGAGGCGAAGGAGCGCGCGCGCACCGGCATCGCGACGCTGCGCGTGCAGTTCAACCGCGTCCACGGCTTCTTCATCGAGGTCGGGCATGCGCAGGCGGCGCGGGTTCCGGCCGACTACCGGCGCCGGCAGACGATGAAGAACGCCGAGCGCTTCATCACGCCCGAGCTCAAGGCGTTCGAGGACAAGGCGCTCTCTGCCGGCGAGCGCGCCCTGGCGCGCGAGAAGGAGCTCTACGACGCGCTCCTCGACGCGCTCACACCGCACCTCGACGCGATCGCCGCGGTCGCGCGCTCGCTCGCCTCGCTCGACGCGCTCGCCGCGCTCGCGGAGCAGGCGCGCCGCGCCGACTGGTGCCGACCGCGCTTCGTGAAGGAGCCGCTGATCGAGATCGAGCGCGGCCGCCATCCGGTCGTCGAGGCCCGTCTCGCCGAAAGCGGCAAGCCCTTCATCGCCAACGACTGCCGCCTCGACGCGAACTGCAGGATGCTCGTCATCACCGGGCCGAACATGGGCGGCAAGAGCACCTACATGCGCCAGGTTGCGCTGATCGTCCTGCTGGCGTCGATCGGCTCGTACGTTCCCGCGGCGGCTTGCCGGCTCGGCCCGATCGACGCGATCCACACCCGGATCGGCGCCGCCGACGACCTCGCGAAGGCGCAGTCGACCTTCATGGTCGAGATGACCGAGGCGGCGACGATCGTCCACGCCGCGACCGCGCACTCGCTCGTCCTGATGGACGAGATCGGGCGCGGCACGTCGACCTT
>DATAYY010000173.1:0-27737 GCA_036272325.1 Caldimonas sp.
AGCGCGCGGTCGAGCGACTCGGGTTGCCGGTCCACCGCATGCCGAGCGGCGCCGGCCACGACGCGATGAAGCTGCACGAAGTGCTGCCGCAGGCGATGTTGTTCGTCCGCGGCCTGCACGCCGGCATCAGCCACAACCCGCTCGAGTCGAGCAACAACGACGACATCGACCTCGCCGTGCGCGCGTTCGCGAACCTGCTCGACGACCTCGCCGCGGAGACGAAGACGCGATGAGCCACGCCGCGATCGATGCCTGGGTCGACGCCCACTTCGAAGACGAGGTGCGCTTCCTGCGGGAGCTCGTCCGCGTGCCGACCGACACGCCGCCGGGCGACAACGCGCCGCACGCGCTGCGAACCGCCGAGCTCCTGCGCGGCTTCGGCTACGTGCCCGAGCTGCACCCGGTGCCGGTCCAGGAAGTGCAACGGCAAGGCATGCGCTCGATCGTCAACGTCATCGTGCGGCGGCGCCACGGCGCCGGAAAGACGATCGCCCTCAACGCGCACGGCGACGTCGTCCCGCCCGGCGAGGGCTGGACGCACGATCCGTACGGCGCAGAGGTCGTCGACGGCAAGCTCTACGGCCGCGCCGCCGCCGTCAGCAAGAGCGACTTCGCGACCTACACCTTCGCGCTGCGCGCAGTCGAGTCGCTCGGTGTCGCGCTCGCCGGCTGCGTCGAGCTGCACTTCACCTACGACGAGGAATTCGGCGGCGAGCTCGGCCCCGGCTGGCTGCTGGCGCAGGGGCTGACGCGGCCCGACTTCGTCGTCGCCGCCGGCTTCAGCCACGAAGTCGTGACCGCCCACAACGGCTGCCTGCAGCTGGAGGTGACAGTGCACGGCAAGGCGGCGCACGCGGCGATTCCGCACACCGGCGTCGATGCGTTGCAGGGCGCGGTCGCGATCCTCGAGCGGCTGTACGCGCTCAATCGCGGCTTGAAGTCGACGCTGTCGCAAGTGCCTGGGATCACGCACCCTTATCTCAACGTCGGCCGGATCGAAGGCGGCAGCAACACCAACGTCGTCCCGGGCAAGGTCGTCCTCCGCCTCGATCGCCGCATGATCCCCGAGGAAGATCCGGTCGCCGTCGAGGCCGAAGTGCGACGGACGATCGACGAGGGCCGCGCCGCCGTCGCCGGCATCGGGGTCGAGATCCGGCGGCTGCTGCTCGCCGAGGCGTGGCGACCCGATGTCGCGAATGCGCCGCTCGTCGCGGCGTTGCAGCGCAACGCCGAAGCGGTGTTCGGCGAGAAGATCGCGACGACCGGAACGCCGCTCTACACCGACGTTCGCCTCTACGCGGCCGCCGGCGTTGCCGCGGCGATCTACGGCGCCGGCCCGCGCAGCGTCCTCGAGAGCAACGCCAAGCGCGCCGACGAGCACCTCGTCCTCGCCGACCTGCGCGGCGCGACCAAGGTCGTCGCCCGGACCCTGTTCGACCTGCTGCGCTGAACCGACGAGCGGAGGGCAGCGGCCCAGGTCGGGCTTTGCCGACGCTGGATAATCGCCCGCCATGCAACGTGCCGAACCGGCAGCGGCCTCCCAGCGCACCACCAGGACGTGGGCCGAGCGCGTATTCGGCCGCTGGTGGCGGCGCCAGTCGGCGGCGCATCAGGACCGCTACGCGACGCTTGGCCCGCTGGCGTCGGTGCTGCTCTTCCTGGCGGCGATCGTGTCGGCGTTCTGGTACCTCCGCAACGAGGAGTTCGAGCGCGAGCAGGAGGCCGTGCGCCGCGACACCGAGGTCGCGCAGCAGCAGATACGGCTGCGACTGATCGAGAACCACGAGCAGCTGACGCGGATGGCGCGCGAGCTCGTCGGCCGCACGCTCGACCACGACACCTTCCTCGTCCAGGCCGCCGGCTTCACGCTCGAGCACCCCGAGATCAGCAACCTGATCTGGCTCAACGACCGGCGTGCGCCGATCGCCGGCTATTCGGGAACGAGCTTTCCGCCCGAGACCGGGATCAGCGGCGTCGACACGCCGGCGTCGCTGCCGGTCGAGCACTCCGGCTCGGCACCGGAGGAAGCGTTCGAGCGCGGCCGCGAAGAGCGGCGGACGGTCTACTCGGCGCCTTTTGCCGACAGCTTCGGCTCGCCCGTGTTCCAGGCGCAGATCCCGCTCATCGACCACGGCGAGTTCCATGGCGCGCTCGTCGCCGAGTATTCGGTCGAGCGGTTGCTGCGCTACTTTGTCTCGAGCGAGATCGCGAAGCGCCATGCGATCTCGGTCCTCGACGCCAACGCCCGCTCGCTCGCCAGCACGGTGATGATGCTGCCGGGCTCGAAGCAGTCGCGGCCGTCGATCGTCTTCGAGCTGCCGGTGGCGCCGGCCGAGAACGGCCTGTTGCTGCGCGGCCAGGGCTATCGGACGTCGATCGGCCTGATCGGCAACGGCTTGTTCTGGATGGTGATGCTGCTGTCGGCGCTCACCGTCTGGATGCTGCTCGGCACCTGGCGGCACATGCGAAGGCGGCTGCAGATGCAAGCCGCGCTCGTCTCCGAGACCAACTTCCGTCGCGCGATGGAGAACTCGATGCTGACCGGCATGCGCGCGATGGACATGGTCGGCCGGATCAGCTACGTCAATCCGGCGTTCTGCGCGATGACCGGCTTCAACGAGCACGACCTGATCGGCCGCACTCCGCCCTTCCCCTACTGGCCGCACGACCGCCGCGACGAGAACGCGCGCCTGCTCGAGCAGGAGCTGCAAGGCAAGAGCCCGACCGGCGGGATGGAGGTCAAGGTCATGCGCAAGGACGGCTCGGTGTTCGACGCCCGCATGTACGTCTCGCCGCTGATCGACCCCAAAGGCCAGCAGACGGGCTGGATGACGTCGATGACCAACATCACCGAGGCAAAGCGCATCCGCGACCAGCTCACCGCCTCGCACGAGCGCTTCACGACCGTGCTCGAAGGGCTTGATGCCGCCGTCTCGGTGCTCTCGGTGCAGCAGGGCGAGCTGCTGTTCGCCAACCGGTCGTTCCGGCTCTGGTTCGGCGCCGACGCGAAAGGCCACGCGCAGCTCTCGGGCGGCGAAGAGTCGGTTCACGCCCAGTCCGACGGCGACGAGACGGTCGACGGCCTCGGCGGTCTGCCGGCCCAGGAGCTGACCACTGCCGGCTCCGACTCGCGCGAGGTCTACATCGCACCTCTCGGCAAGTGGTTCGACGTCCGCGCGCGCTACCTCCAGTGGACCGACGGGCGCCTGGCCCAGATGCTGATCGCGACCGACATCACCGAGCGGCGCAATGCAGAGGCGATCGCCGCGAGCCAGGCCGAGAAGTCGCAGGTCACGAGCCGGCTGGTGACGATGGGCGAGATGGCATCGTCGGTCGCGCACGAGCTCAACCAGCCGCTCACCGCGATCACCAACTACTGCAACGGCATGGTGACGCGGGTCGAGAACAACGCGATCGACAAGGGCGACCTGATCGCGGCGCTGCAAAAGACCGCGCGCCAGGCCGAGCGCGCCGGCCAGATCATCCACCGCATCCGCTCGTTCGTGAAACGCAGCGAGCCGCAGCGGCAGAAGAGCTCGGCGCAGACGATCGTCGAAGACGCGGTCGACCTCGCTGGCATCGAGCTGCGCCGCCGCAACGTCGCGATCCAGACCTACGTCGCGCAGCGGCTGCCGCCGTTGCTGGTCGATCCGATCCTGATCGAGCAGGTCGTGCTCAACCTGCTGAAGAACGCCGCCGAAGCGATCGACGAGGCGCAGTTGCCGGCGGCGCGGCGGCGAATCGAGCTGCGCGTCGTGCCGCGCCACACCGCCGAAGAAGGCGACGTCATCGAGTTCACCGTCAGCGACAAGGGCCCGGGGCTGAAGGACGACGTCATTCGTCGCATGTACGAGGCGTTCTTCTCGACCAAGGTCGACGGCCTCGGCATCGGCCTCAGTCTTTGCCGCTCGATCATCGAGAGTCACCACGGCAGGATCAAGGCGATCAACCTCTACAATGGAGACATCGCCGTCGGCTGCCGTTTCTCGTTCACGCTGCCGGTCGCCTCCACCGCCATCACGGTCTCAGCGACCGCCACTGCATGAGCCTCATTCCCAAGCGCGGTACCGTCTACGTGGTCGACGACGACGAGGCGGTGCGCGACTCGCTGCAGTGGCTGCTCGAGGGCAAGGACTACCGCGTCAAGTGCTTCGATTCGGCCGAATCGTTCCTGGCCAGATTCGACCCGCGCGAGGTGGCCTGCCTGATCGCCGACATCCGCATGGACGGCATGAGCGGCCTGGAGCTGCAGGACCGGCTGCTCGAGCGGCGCTCGCCGCTGCCGGTCACCTTCATTACCGGCCACGGCGACGTGCCGATGGCGGTGACGACGATGAAGAAGGGCGCCGAGGACTTCATCGAAAAGCCCTTCAAGGAAGACGAGCTGGTCGCGCTGGTCGAGAAGATGCTCGAGCGCGCCCGGGTCGAGTTCTCGAAACACCAGGAAGCGGCCAGCCGCGACGCCCTGCTCTCGCGGTTGACGACGCGCGAGGCGCAGGTGTTGGAGCGGATCGTCGCCGGCCGGCTCAACAAGCAGATCGCCGACGACCTCGGCATCAGCATCAAGACGGTCGAAGCGCACCGCGCCAACATCATGGAAAAGCTGAACGCAAACACGGTCGCCGACCTGCTGAAGATCGCGCTCGGCGCGCAGAGCAAGGCTTGACCGCGGCGCGGCTGATCGACGGCGCCCGGATCGCGCGCGATCTGCGCGCCGCGCTCGTGCATCGAGTCGCGACCCTTGCCGCCGGCGGCCGCGTGCCGGGCCTCGCCGTGATCCTGGTCGGCAACGACCCGGCGAGCCAGGTCTACGTCCGCAACAAGATCAAGGCCTGCGCCGAGGTCGGCATCCGCTCGCTTCAGGAGATGCACCCGGCGACGCTCGGCGAAGCGGAGCTGCTCGCCCGCATCGCCTCGCTCAACGCCGATCCTGCCGTGCATGGCATCCTCGTCCAGATGCCGCTGCCGAGACACATCTCTGCAGCACGCGTGATCGAAGCCATCGACGCGAGCAAGGACGTCGACGGCTATTCGATCGAAAGCGCCGGCCGCCTCGTCGCAGGCGTGCCGGGGTTTCGGCCGTGCACGCCGTGGGGCTGCATGCATCTGATCGAAAGCACCGGAATCGAGCTGCTCGGCAAGAACGCGGTCGTCATCGGCCGCAGCAACACGGTCGGCAAGCCCATGGCATTGCTGCTGCTGCAGAAGGACGCCACCGTCACCGTTTGCCACAGCCGCACGCCCGACCTCGCCGAGCACACCCGTCGCGCCGACGTCGTCGTCGCCGCGGTCGGCCGTGCCAATATGCTGACGGCGCCGATGGTCAAACCGGGTGCGGTCGTGATCGACGTCGGCATGAACCGCGACGCCGCCGGCAAGCTCTGTGGCGACGTCGATTTCGCCGGCGTGTCGGCCGTCGCCGGCGCGATCACGCCGGTGCCGGGCGGCGTCGGGCCGATGACGATCGCGATGCTGCTCGCCAACACCGTCGAGGCGGCCGAACGGGCGGCGCGCGTGACTTCCTGACGGAAACCGGGGCGTCGAAGTTGTGACGCTGTGTGAGCTTTGGCGTCGACCCGGCCTTCGGGGATTGAAGCCTGCGAGGCGCTCGGTTAGATTCGGTCGCTCGCCCTCCCGCTCCCGACTCTCTCCATGACTACGACACCGTCCACGTCGCGCCGTTCGACGTCGCTCTCGCATCTGCTCGCGGCCGCGGCACTCCTCGCGACGGCGCCGCTCGTGCATGCGCAGTACAAGGTGGTCGATACCGACGGCAAGGTGACCTACACCGATCGCGCTCCGAACACCAACGATGGCCGGGTCACGGCGCTCGGCGCACGGGCCCCGCTCGGAACGCCCGAGCCTGAGCTGCCGTTCGAGCTCCGCCAAGTGGCGACGAAATACCCGGTGACGCTCTACACCACGACCGGCGTCTGCGATGCCTGCGTCGCCGGCCGCCAGCTGCTGTCGCAACGCGGCGTCCCGTACACCGAGCGGCAGGCGGTCACGAGCGAGGACGTCGATGCGCTCGAGAAGCTCTCGGGCGGCCGCGATGCGCCGACCTTGACGATCGGCTCGCAGGTCCTGCGCGGCCTCGCGCACGACACTTGGAACCAGTACCTCGACGCCGCTGGCTACCCGCGCGAGTCGAAGCTGCCGTCGGGCTACCAGCAGCGCCCGATCGCAGCCATCGTCGAACGTCGCGAGCAGCCGGTCGCGCGCAACGATGTCGCGCAGCCGACCGTTCGCCGCAGCGCGCCGGCGCCGGCCGCACCACCGGCCAGCGGCATCCGCTTCTGACCGCGCGCGAGCGCTAACGAAACGCCGGCTTCGCCGCGCCGACCTGGCGCGCCGCGACGCTGCCCGACGCCACCGCCGCGCTCATCATCCAGAACAGCGCCGCCGGGCCGAGGGCAGCGCCGGCGACGCCGAACACGAGCGGCATCACCGCGCTCGAAAGGTTGATCGCCATCGAGCGCAAGGCGATCGCCTCGCCGTGCCGCGCCGGCGGCGTGATCTGGTGCAGCGTCGTCATGACCATCGGCTGCACCGCGCCGAGCGCAAGGCCGAGGACGACGGCACAGCATCCCATCACCCACGACGATCGTGCCAGCGGATAGACGGCGAACACCGCGGCGCAGACGAGCATCGAGCCGACGAGGACCTGCGCTTCGCGCAACCGGTGGGCGATCACCGGGATCGCTAGCCGAACGACGGCGACGGCGGTGGCGAAGACACCGAGGATGAGGCCGATCGCCGACGCGCTGAAGCCGCGCTCGTAACCGAGGATCGGGACCAGGAACGAATGGATGTCCCAGCTCGACGCGATCAGCCAGTTGACGAGAAGAAGCCGCGCGAAGCCCGGCTCGCGGAGCAGGTTCCACGAGTTCTGCCGCTGCTGGGCGTGCCCCGCGGCAGCGCCCGCCTCGACCGGCACGAGCCTGGCCCAGACGAGGCCGAGCAGCGGCAGCGCGGCGAGGGCCGCGAAGGCGAGGCGAAAGCCGCCGAGATCGATCAGGGTCCCGGCCAGGACCGGCCCGACGACGTTGGCGAGCGCCGGTGCAAGGCCGAGCCACGAGAAGATCTGCTTCAGCTCGGTCGGGTCGGTCGACATCCGCCCGGCCGAGCGCTGGATCGCGATCAGGCCGACGTTGGCGCCGGCGCCGCCGAGCACGGCGGCGACGCAAAGGACCATGAACTGCCCCGCCGGAAGCAGCGTCGCGACGATTGCCGCGACGCCGCCGCTGACGGTGAGCCCGACGGCGACGCGGATCGGCAGGTGGTAGCCGTGGCGGTCGGCGAGACGGCCGGCCGGCAGCGCGAGCAGGATTGGCGCCGTCGCGAACAGGCCGAGCAGGACGCCGACCGCCCACGCCGCATGGCCTTCGCGCAAAGCCGCCAGCGGTGACGCCATCCGGATGCCTGCCATGCATGAGTGGAGCGCGATCTGGCCGCCGATCATCGCGAGCAGCGCGCGCGCCAGGCCGACGCCGCGGCCGGGGTCATTCATCGGCGTCGGCGTTGTCGTCGTCCTCGTCGTCGACGTTGTCCACCCACGATCCGGGCAGGAGCGTCTGCACGCGCAGCTCCGGTGCTGCCTCGACGTCCTTCAGCGCCCGCGTCATCTGGCGCGTCCGGATCTCGGCAGCGCCGATCGAGTTGACGACCGTGTTCGCCTGTCGCTTGACGTTGGCGAGCACGTGGCCGAAGCGACCGAACTCGGTCTTGACGACGCTCAGCATCTCGCGCACCTCGTTCGAGCGCTGCTCGAGCGCGAGCGTGTTGAAGCCGACCTTGAGGCTGGTCAGCACCGCGAGCAAGGTCGTCGGCCCGGCAAGCGTGACGCGATGGTCGCGCTGCAGCGCCTCGAACAGCCCCGGCCGGCGCAGCGCCTCGGCGTAGAGGCCTTCGGTCGGCACGAACAGGATCGCGAATTCGGTCGTGTGCGGCGGCGCGACGTACTTCTCGCGGATCGTCCTCGCCTCGAGGCGGAGGCGGGTCTCGATCGCGCGCGCGGACGTCTCCACGCCGTCGGCGTCGGCGCGCTCGTGCGCCTCGAGCAGCCGCTCGTAGTCCTCGCGCGGGAACTTGCAGTCGATCGGCAGCCAGATCGGCCCATCGCCGCTGCGGCCGGGAAAGCGGATCGCGTAGTCGACGCGCTGGTTGGTGCCCGGGATCGTCTCGACATTCTTCGCGTACTGCGCCGGCGCGAACACCTGCTCCAGCAATGAACCGAGCTGCACTTCGCCGAACGTGCCGCGCGTCTTGACGTTGCTGAGGACGCGGCTCAGCGAGCCGACGTCGCTCGCGAGCTTCTGCATCTCGCCGATGCCGCGGTGGACCTGCTCGAGCCGCTCGGCGACCTGGCGGAAGCTCTCGCCGAGGCGCTGCTCGAGGGTCGCGTGAAGCTTCTCGTCGACGGTCGCGCGCATCTGCTCGAGCTTCTTCTCGTTGTCGGCCTGGATCGCGAGCAGGCGCGCCTCGACCGTCGACTTGACCTCGGTCATCCGCTCGTCGTTGGCGCGCACCAACGCCTGCAGCTGCAGCGCGAGCGTCTCGGCGAGCTCCTTCAGCGAGCTCGCCTGACGCGCGCCCTGGACGTTCTGCGTCTCGGCGAGGTGCTGCTGCATCGCCGCCAGCTGACGGCTGAAGCTGTCGATCTGCTCGTTCTGCGTCCGCGCGGTGTCGCCCTGCTGCGCGAGCAGCGTCTGCTGAAAGAGTGCGAGCGACTGCGCGAGCTCCTGCCGCGTTCCCTGGGCGCTGCGCAGCACCTCGTCGCGCATCTCGCGACCGTGACGCTCGAAGCCGGCATTGGCCGGTGGGCGGCGAAGGGCGATCCAGAGGGTGAGAACGACGAGGACGGCGAGAAGAACAGCAACGAGCCAGTCGAAGGGCATCCGCAATTGTCGCAGCGGCGAGATGCCGGGCCTGCGCCCCCTGGGCAACCCGCCGTCGGTACGAGGCGCTCGGTCAGCCTGGACGCCGCCCGCGCGCGCGGCGCTCGGCGAAGTCGAACGCGGCCTGCACGAGCAGCGCAAGCGCCGCCGCCGGCAGCGCGCCCGCGAGCATGACGCGGCTGTCGTTGACCGCGAGCCCCGCGACGATCCGCTCGCCGAAGCCGCCGGCGCCAATAAACGCCGCCATCGTCGCGGTGCCGACGTTGATCACCGCCGCCGTCTTGACGCCCGCGAGCAGGGTCGGCGCGGCGAGCGGCAGCTGGACGTGAACGAGCGCCTGGCGCGCGGTCATGCCGAGCGAGAGCGCGGCGTCGGCCATGCCGCCGGAGACAGCGCGCAGGCCCGCGTGGGTGTTGCGAACGATCGGCAGCAGCGCGTAGAGGAAGAGCGCGATCACCGCCGGCACGACGCCGATCGAGCCGAGCAGCGCGATCAGGAACGCAAGCAGCGCGAGCGACGGAATCGTCTGCAGCACCGCGACGGCGCCGAGCAGCGTCGCTTCGCTCGCCGGCCAGCGCCATGCGGCGACGCCGAGCGGGACGCCGACCATGACCGCAAGCACGAGCGAGCCGAAGACGAGCACGAGATGCTCGCCGGCGAGGCGTGCGAAGTCGGGGGCGAAGATGCGCTCGATGAGGCTGGGCGCCGGTCGACCGGGTGCCGCTGCGGCGGCCCCGCTCGAGGCGCTCGCGGCGAAGCCGCCGGCGAGGAACTTTCGTGCGGTCTCGGCGAAGCTCTTGCCGTCGAGCTCGACCTCGCCGTTCATCGCGATCATCGTCGCCGCGTCGATCGATCCTGCGAGCCTTGCGAGCGGCGCGGCATCGACGTTGGCGCGCATCAGCACGACGGCGTCGTACTTCGGGAAGAAGCCCAGGTCGTCGGCGAGCACGGTCAGGCCGAGGCGGCCGAGCTTGGCGTCGGTCGAATAGACATCGATGACGTCGACGCGGCCGGCGGCGACGGCGTCGTAGGCGAGCCCGTGGTCAAGCCCGACCGGCGCGCCGGGGTGTCCGCCGTACGCCTGCTGCAGCGCCGGCCAGCCATCGGCGCGCTCGAGGAACTCGTGCGAAAAGCCGAGCGTCAGCCGCGCCGCCGCCGGCTTGAAGAGATCGGAGATGCGGGAGATGCCGAGCGCGCGTGCCTTCGCCGCGGTCATCGCCAGTGCATAAGTGTTGTTGAAGCCGAACGGCACGCCGACCTTGAGACCGCGCGGCGCCAGCCAGCCGTTCAACTCGACCAGCGACGGGTTGCCATCGCGCTTCAGGATCTCGCGCACGATCGTCCCGGTGTACTCCGGGTAGAGATCGACCGCGCCGCTGGCAAGCGCCTGCTCGAGGATGCCGGTGTTGCCGAGGCCAGCCTTGTGGGACGCGGGCCGACCGCCGCTGGCGAGCGTCTGGGTGACGATCTCGCCGAGGATGTACGACTCGGTGAAGCGCTTCGAACCGACGACGAGCGGCGCTGGCGGGCTGGCCGCCGCTGCGTCCGTCGGCATCGGCAGCGCCGCCACCGCGAGGGCGATGACCACAACCGCATGTAGGAATTCTCTTACCGTACGAAGCGCGCTTCTCGGTCCGTCGCCCGAGGGCGGCGGACCGACACTCGCGACTCCGGGTTTCCCGAAGCGTGCCTCACCGTTGCCTTCCTCCATTGCCTCGGCGAGTTCCTGTCCGATCGCCGCCGACGGGCAGTCATCGCCATCCGGGCAATCCATGAGCCAGCTGAAAGCGTTCATCGTCGAGGACAGCCCGGTCATCCGCGAAAACCTGGTCGCCGCGCTGGAGGAGATGGCACCGATCGACGTCGTCGGCACCGCAGAAGACGAAGCCGGCGCCGTCTCCTGGCTGGCGGTGTCGCAGAACCGTTGTGACCTCGTCGTCGTCGACATCTTCCTGAAGAGCGGCTCCGGCCTCGGCGTCCTGAAGGCGGTCGCGAACGCGGGCTTGCCGACCAAGCTCGTCGTCCTCAGCAACTACGCGACGCCCGACATGCGCCGCAAGTGTCTCGAGCTCGGCGCCGATCGGGTGTTCGACAAGTCGAACGAGATCGACGCCCTCATCCTGTACTGCTGCCGCCTGGCCGACGGTGGCACCGGCAACTCCGAGTACAACCCGCTGTCGTAGCCAGCCCGGTGGCGCCGCAGCTCACTGGATCAGGCCGTTCTTCAGCGCGTAGTAGGTCAGGTCGCTGTTCGACTCGAGCTTCATCTTCTCCATCACCCGGGTGCGATACGTGCTGACGGTCTTCACGCTCAACGACATGCTGTTGGCCATGTGGCCGATCGTCTCGCCCTTGGCGAGGCGCAGGAACACCTGGAACTCGCGCTCGGAGAGTTGCTCGTGAGGCGGCCGGTCGCCGCCGCCGCCGAGCCCGTCGGCGAGCAGCTCGGCGACGCCGGCGGTGATGTACTTGCGGCCGCGGTAGACGGTGCGGATCGCCTTGACGATCTCCTCGGGATCGCAATCCTTGTTGAGATAGCCGCTCGCACCCTGCCGCAACAGGGTCGTCGCGTAGTGCTCCTCGGGGAAACCGGACAAAATCAGGACCGGCAGGTCGGGCGCCCTCGCCTTGATCGCCGCGAGCGCGTCGACGCCGCTCTGGTCGGGCATCGACAGGTCCATGACGAGGACGTCGACCTGGCCCTTGCGAACAATGTCGACTGCCTCGCGACCGTTCGCCGCCTCGGCGACGACCTGCAGGTCGACCTGTTCGGCAAAGTACTGGCGTAGCCCGGCGCGAACGATGGCGTGGTCATCGATGATGGCGATTCGGATCATGGCGTCGGCCCCTTCGTGGGGAGCGGATTGGATCGAAGACCCGAGTTTAGAGGTACGGTAGATCGATGAGCATGCTTTCGCGATTTCGCGGTCCTGTCATCGCGTTTCCCCTCGCCGCCCTGGCGGCGCTGGCGATGCTGGCGATCAGCGAGGCGTCGTACCAGGACGCGACCTCGTCGCTCGACCGGCTGGGCGAGCGCTCCGTCGCGCGCGGCAAGCTGAACGATCTGGTCAAGTCGGTCCTCGACGCCGAAACCGGCCAGCGGGGCTATCTCCTCACCGGCCGGCCCGAATATCTGCGTCCCTACGATCAGGCGTTGCGCGATTCGCGCGCGCTGGTCGACTGGCTCGACCACTACTTCGCGCGCGACCGCAGCGCCGCGCCGACGATGGCCGAGCTCGCCAAGGAGACCGACAGCAAGCTGAGCGAGCTGGCGACGACGATCGCGATGCACGACCGTGGCGGCGCCAGCGACTGGCGAGAGCTGGTTCTGTCCGACATCGGCCGCGAGAAGATGGAGCACATCCGCCAGCTCGGCGAGACGCTCATCCAGCACGAGAGTACGCAAGTCGAGACCGGGCGGCGCAATGTCTACCAGACTCTGTGGCTAAACCGGATCGGCGTCTCGGCGATGGCCGCAGTGAGCCTGCTCGCGCTCTTCATGTACCTGCGCCAGTCGGCGACGCTCGAGCGGGCGCTCGCCGACGAAGCGCAGCGCGTCGCCGGCGAGCGCGACCGCCTCGAACAGGAGGTCGCGGCGCGGACGACCCAGCTCAGGGAGCTCGCGCAGCACCTGCAGACGATCCGCGAGGACGAGCGCAGCCACCTCGCCCGCGAGCTGCACGACGAGCTCGGCGCGCTCCTCACTGCCGCCAAGCTCGATGTCGCACGGCTGAAGTCGCGGCTCGGCGGAAGCCCGAGCGCCGACGCCGCCGAGCGGCTCGCACACCTGAACGAGGCGCTCAACGGCGGCATCGCCCTCAAGCGCAGGATCATCGAGGACCTGCGGCCGTCGTCGCTCAGCAATCTCGGCCTCGTCGCCGCGCTCGAGATCCTGCTGCGCGAGTTCGCGACGCGAAGCGAGATCCGGATCATCGACAGGCTCGCTGCCGTCGCCGTCAGCGAAGCTGCGCAATTGACGATCTATCGCCTGGTCCAGGAGGCGCTCACCAACGTCGTCAAGTACGCCAAGGCGACCGAGGTGACGGTCACCCTCGAACCATCGGCCAACGGCGGCGCCGTCGTCTCGGTGCGCGACAACGGCCTCGGCTTCGACACCAGCCAGCCGCGGCTGGCGCGGCACGGGCTGATCGGAATGCGTTACCGGGTCGAGGCCGACGGCGGCACGATGCGGCTCGAATCGAGCCCTGGCCAGGGCACACTGATCGAAGCCACCTTGCCGGCGGCCGGCACCGGCCCATCGCCGGACAGCGGCCTCGTCGCCCCCGCCGCCGCCGAGGCCTGATCATCCTGTTGCGCTGTCGGCAGCGTCCTACCGGGCCCGGGAGGGTCACCCGACACAGGCTCGCGCGCAGCACCTATGCTTCGGCAACGACGGGCGACGCACACTGATGTCCTCGTCGCTCTTCCGGCCTGCGGGCATGAGAAGCGGATTCCGCCACCCACCACAGCAAGAGGGAAACTCGATGGACACCACGGGCAACAACACGGGAACCAAGTCAGCACAACAGCAGGCGCAGGACATGGGCGACAGCGCTGCGCACGCCGCGCAGGGTGCGATCCGCTCGACCCAGCGCGCCACCGACCAAGCGCTCGACCGCCTCTCCGGCGCCGTCGAAGACGCGCGCAGCAAGGCAGGCCCGATGCTGAACAAGGTCACGTCGCAGGCCGAAGCCGCCGCCCGGCGCGGCATGGAGGCGGTGCGCGACACGTCGCAGCAGCTTCGCGATCGCGCAACGCAGGCATCCGACATGACGGTCGCCTACGTCAAGGACGAGCCGATCAAGGCGATGCTGATCGCCGCGGCGACCGGCGCGATCCTGATGGGCCTGATCAGCATGCTGGCCGGCCGCTCGCGCGACTGAACGCCGCGCACGGCCGGAGGTGACGCCATGATCCATCCCCTGCTGCGCCTGGCGGCGACGCAGCCCCATCTCCTCGGAGATCACGTCGAGGCGTACGCGGATCTCGTCGGCGAAGAAGTCGGCAAGATCTCGACCTCGCTGATGACGCGCGTCGGCCTCTATGCCGGGGCAGCTGCGTTGCTGATGGTCGGCTTGGTGCTCGTCGGTGTCGCGCTGATGCTGCGCGCCACCGTCCCGGCGAACGACTATGCAGCCGGCTGGGCGCTCGTCGTCGTACCCTTGACTCCGCTCGTGGCCGGTGCGATCTGCGTCGCCGTCGCCCGTGCCAAGCCGACCGAGAAGGCGTTCGACACTCTGAAAAAGCAGCTCAACGCCGACATGGCGATGCTGCGCGAAGTGAGCGCGTCGTGAGCACCGTGATGTCGACGCCGCGAGACGCTACGCGCGCCGAACCATCGCCCGGACCCTCGGTCGAGGCAAGAGTCGCGGCGACAGAAGCGCGCATCGCGGCCGACGCGCGCGCGACCGTCGCTGCGGTCGAGGGCGCGGCGAAGGAGGCCGCGAGCGAGGCGAGACGGCAACTCGACGACCTGCCGGCGATGGATCGCCTCGCTGCATCTCGCGGCGCGATGCGCGCGGCGATGATGGAGATCACGCATCCGCCCAAGAGACCGTCGCTGATGCCCGAAAAGCTCGGCGACCTCGGCGACCGGCTGCGGGCGCGCATCCGCGGGCTGCCGGGTGCGTCGCTCGTTCTCGAGACGATCGAGGACTGGTGGCAGACGCATCCGCTGCGAACCGCCGGCGTCATCGCCGAAGACGCCACCCGGCAGCTCGTCCAGCCGGTCGCGCAGCGCAATCCGGTCGGCCTCCTCCTGGCCGCGCTCGGAGTCGGTGCGTTGCTCGCGCTGACCAAGCCGTGGCGCTGGCTGCTCAGGCCGGCGCTCTTGGTCGGCCTTCTGCCGCAGCTCGCCAATCACCTCCTGCGCCGGATTCCGGTCGATTCCTGGATGCAGATGGTGAGCAGCGCGACGCGCGATTCGCGGCCGCGCCGTCCGGGCTCTGCGACCCTCACGCCGAAGCCGGCGAAGCAGCACGCCGGAGCGACGGTCGAGCCCGGGCGGGCATCCGGTTTGCCGTAATCCCATCGACGGTTACCTCCCAACGGCCCCTTGTCGAACCGCCTCGGCGGAACTCGACCGGTCTCCCTCCGTGGGGTCTTTGAAAAACGCGCTCCGGCGCGTTTTTTTTTACCGATTTGCCGACCGCGCTCGGGCTACGCCGGTTGCCGCACCTGTCCTACAGGCGTTGCCGCGAGGCTCCGATGCCCGCGCCTCGACGCGCTCACTAGAGTCGTTTTCCAAGTTCATGAGCGTTCGCCGGATTCCCGGCGAGGCTCAACAGGAGATTCTCATGTTGAAGTGGGCCATCATCTTTGCGGTCATCGCCCTGATCGCCGGAATGTTCGGATTCACCGGCATCGCGGCCGGCGCCGCCGGGATCGCGAAGATCCTGTTCGTCGTCTTCCTCGTCCTCTTCGTCGCGGTGCTGCTGTTCGCGCTGCTCGGGGCCAAAGCGGTGACGAACAAATGAGCGCCGCCTCGTCCGCAAACGCGACCGCCCAGGCCGAACGGCTCGAGCTCGACGAGAGCGCGCTCGAGGCAGCCAAGCGAAGCCTCGAGAAAGGCGCCGTCACGCCGAGCTACGGACCGTGGCGAGAGGACATCATCAGGCTGCTCAACGACGCGCTGGCGACCGAGATCGTCTGCACGCTGCGCTACAAGCGCCACTACTTCACCGCCAAGGGCGTGGCCTCGCCGAAGATCGCCGAGGAGTTCCTCGTCCACGCCAACGAGGAGACCGCCCACGGCGACCTGCTCGCCGAGCGCATCGTCCAGCTCGGCGGCGAGCCCGACTTCGCGCCGACGACGCTCGCCGAGCGCAGCCACGCCGATTACGACGCGTCGACCGACTTGCAGGCGATGATCCGCGCCAACCTCGTCGCCGAGCGCGTCGCCATCGAGGCCTATTCGCAGATGATCCATCTGATTGGCGACAAGGACTCGACGACGCGGCGGATCCTCGAATCCATCCTCAGCCAGGAACAGGAGCATGCCGAGGAGCTAAGCGACTGGCTGACGGACTGAATGCTGCGGCGAGAGTCTTCGAAGGGGCGGCTCCGATCACTTCGACCCAAGGAGATGGACATGAACCTTCGAGCCACTCTCGCCACCGTCGCCGCGGCATCGGCGCTCGCGTTGACCTCCGGTTGCGCAGTGACGCGCGGCCAGGAAACGACCGGCGCTTATGTCGACGACGCTGCGATCACGACGACTGTCAAGGCCCGCATGGTCGAGGACAAGTCGGTCGACGCTGCCGCCATCACGGTCGAGACCCTGAACGGCACCGTGATGCTGTCGGGCTTCGCCAAGAACGGTCTCGAGAAGCAGACCGCCGAGAACATCGCGATCAAGGTCAGGGGCGTGAAGTCGGTGCAGAACAACATCGCCGTCCGACCCTGATCGGCGAGCGGCGGCAGGCGCCGGATTGTCCTTAGCGCCGCTCGTCGAGCGCCGGGCAGGCCGGTGGCTCGCCGCGCGCAAGGCCTGCCAACGCCGCCGCGATGGCATCTCCGAGTCGCGCGACTGCGCGCCGGTGCGCCGCTGCAAGCGCCGACATCGGGCCGGGAGCAGGCTCGCGCAGCAGCCACTCGCAGCGCGACGAGGCGGCACGATCGCTGCCGCCGTGAATCCCCCAAGAGCCCTCGATCCGCGCCTCGACGCCGGGTAGTGAATCGAAGCGCCTGACGTCGACCGTGACGTGCCACGGCGCCGACATCGGCCCTTGCCGCATCCGGGCGTCGATCGCGCCATGGCCGACGATCAGCTGCTCGAGCAGCGCGGCGCGAAACTCGTCGCGCAATGGGCTCGCCCAGCGCTCCTGCTCGAGCACGGCGACCGAATCGTCCGGCAGGCGAACGAGCCATTGCGGCTGATCGGCCTGGGTCGGCATGCGCACCGGCTCGAGAACGATCGGCAGCCCAGCCGTCGCGCTCGCCGCCGCGGCGGCGCTCGGCACGACCTCGGCCGGCATCAGACTATAGAAATGGGTCGGCGACGGTGTGCCGCAGGCGGCGAGCGCGAGTGCCGCGGCGACGATCGCCACGTTCGGGAGCGTCCGTCTTTGACGACGATGCTGGAGCGGGCGTGTTGGCATGGCGGGTTGGTCGTTGCGCGACGCTAGCGTTGCGGCACCGGCGCATCGGCCGGCTTGCCGCGCAACAGCGCCTCTGGATGCTGTTGCAGGTAGTCGGAGAGGACGCGCAACGCGCGCGCGGTGCGCTGCAGCTCGACCATCGTCTCCTCGAGATTGCGCTGCACCGGGGCGTTGGGGTCGGTGATGGTGCGGTCGAGGTTGTCGAGCGTCGTCTGCATTTGGGTCAACGTCTTCTCGACCTCGGCCAGCGCCTTCTTCGCGTCCGGTGTGAGCTGGTTGATCGCAGCGCTCGCGCTCGACAGCGTCGTCCTCAGATCGCGGCCGATGTCGTCGAACGGGATCTTGCTCATCTTTTGCACGATTTCGGCGATCTGCGGCTGCAGCTCGCTCAGCGTTCCGGGCGCAGTCGGCATGCGTACCGAGCCGTCGTCGGCGATGCTCGCCGTCCGCGCCGGACCCGGGATGAAGTCGAGCGCAACGTAGAGCTGCCCGGTCAGCAGATTGCCCGTCCGCAGCTGCGCGCGCAGGCCTGCAGCGACGAGCTGCTGCAATACGGCGGCATCGCCGGCGCCACCGACGTCGCGCAGCAGCGCTGTTCGCACCGGGCCGAGCCGGAGCGGATAGATCTCCGCGCTGACCTCGATCGGGAAGCGCTTGCGCTGGGCGTCGTATTGCAGGGCGACGCTGCGCACGCGGCCGATCTCGACACCGAGCAGGTCGATCGCGGCACCGGGCACGAGCCCGCGAACCGTCTGGTCGAAGACCATCCGGATCGGCAAGGCGATGCCGTCCGGGGGAGCGAGTGCGCTGCGGCGGTCGCTGAACAAGGTGAACACCGTGTTCGCGGCCGCGATCGGCGCAGCGGCGGCGTCCGGAGGTGACTCGAACGCGATCCCGCCGGCAAGCACCGACGCGAGCGTCTGCGTGTTGATGGTCAGGCCGCTCGCGTTGAGCGTCACGTCGATGCCGCTGGCGTTCCAGAACCGGGTGCTCGTTCTCACCAGGGCCTGGTAGGGGTAGTCGACGAAGATCTTCACCAGCAGCTCGTCCTGCTCGGCGTCGAGGGTGTAGCCGACGACGCGCCCGACGGGCGTACGCCGGTGAAAGACCGGCGAGCCGACGTCGAGCGAGCCGAGGTCGGACGCCTTCAAGACGAAGATCGCGCCGGGCTCGCCGCGCAACACGAGAGGCGGCGCCTCGAGGCCGGTGAACTCGCTGCGCGACTTCGCCGAGACGCCGGCGTCGGTGCCGATGTAGGCACCGGAGATGAGCGTGCCGAGGCCGCTGATGCCCCCGGCGCCGATCCGCGGCCGGACGACCCAGAATGCCGTGTCCTCGACCGCAAAGCGCGCCGCCGAGGGATTGAGCTGGACGACGACGACGACGCCCTCGTGGTCGTCGCGCAGGGCGACGCCGACGACCTTGCCGATGATGACCTCCTTGTAGCGGACCTCGGTCTTGCCGGCCTCGACGCCTTCGGCCGACTTGAACTCGATCTCGATCCGCGGCCCGGTCAGGAAGACGCTGCGGACCACCATCGACGCGGCGATCGCGATCGCGACCGCGGGCACGAGCCAGACGAGCGATACGTTCCAGCGCCGCGCGCGGACGATGCGCGCCTGCGGCAGCGCGTCCTCGGCCACCGGCGCGGGAGCGGATGGCGGCGAGTCAGGCGTCTCGGCCATCGGCGGCAGCGTCGCGCCAGATCAGGCGAGGATCGAAGGACCAGGTCGCGAACATCGTCAACACGACGACGGCGGCGAACGACAGCAGGCCGAGGCCGACATCGACGCTCGCGAGCGGCCCGAAGCGCACCGTCGCCGCGAGCAGGACGACGACGTAGACATCGAGCATCGACCAGTGGCCGACCGTCTCGACCAGCCGGTACAGGCGCGCCCGCTCGAGGCGGCGCCAGTGCGGCCGGTGGCGGACGGTCCAGGCCAGCAGGCCGAGCGCCGCGATCTTGAGGACGGGAACGGCGATGCTGGCGATGAAGACGATCATCGCCAGGCCCCACGATCCGTCGAGCCAAAGCTCGTGGATGCCGCCGAGCAGGGTGTGCTGGTCGTGTTGCAGCGCCGACGTCGTCATCATCACCGGCAGCGCGTTGGCGGGCACGTAGAGGATCGCTGCGCCGACGACGAGCGCCCAGGTGCGCTGCAGCGCGTACGGCTTGGCCGCGCGAAGCGTGTGACCGCAGCGCGGGCATTCCGCGTTGACCGTCGGATCGTCTGCGGGCGGTGCCGCCGAGACGAGACCGCAGCTCTCGCAACCGAGCAGGCGGCCGGGCTCGACTGCGGTCGCGCCGCTCATCGGAGGTGCCACCACAGATGCTTCAGCCCCGCCGACTGGATCGACGCGAACAGCACCGTCAGCGCGCCCATGGCGAACAGGCCCGGTCCCGGCGCCGTGTCGGCCAGGCCGGCCAGACGAACGAGCGAGAGCAGGACGCCGACCGTGAACACCTCGACCATGCTCCAGCGCTCCGCCTGGTGCAAGGTCCGCACGCACCACGCGAACCCCGGCGGCTTGACACCGAGCATGAGCGGGGTCAGCACGTACAGCCGCAGGCCCACGAACGCGGCCGGGGCGATCAGCGCGGTGACCGCAGCGACGGTCGCGATCAGCGGCTCGCCGTCCTGCCAGGCGAGGGTGATGGCATCGATCAGGCTCGCCGACTGCGCGCTGCCGCGCAGGGTCAGCGACAGCAGCGGCGCATTGACGGCCACCAGGTACACCGCCGCCGCGGCGACAGTGAGCGCAAGGACGCCTTCCACCGAGAGCCGATGCGAGCGCTCGAGGACGGCGTCGCAACGCGAGCAGCGCGCCACTGCGTCGTGCCCGATGGGCCGCCAGCGATGGGCGAGTCCGCATTCCTCGCAGACGATCAGGGAGCCTTCGACGCGACCCATTCGAGCTTCACCAAGAGGGGCGAACCAGCGCGAACGGGCGCTGCCGGGGCTTGCGCCCGGCGGCGATTATCACGGCGCAGGCGGCGGCCGAGCCGCCGCAGGTCGGTTGCGTCAGTTGCCGACGCGGGCGAGCAACGCGTTCGAGCGTGCGGTATCGGCCGCCGTCCGCGGCGACGTGCCGTTGCCGTTGAGCGCCGGGTCGACGAGCGCGAGGCGGTGGCGAGCGGCACGGTCGACGGCGCCGTTGACGACCGCGCAGAAGCCGATGAAGACGACGAGCGCTGCGAGCGCGCACATCCCGATCAGGCTCTTCTGCAGGAACAGCACGCGTTGCTCGCTCATGGTCGCTGCCAGTCGACGACACGGATCCGCCCGGCCCTGTGCACGCCCATGGGCGACAGCGCCCGCCTTCGCCCCTTCGTCCTGCAGCTCTTCGCGCGCGGCCGCGGCGCGGGCGCGGAGCCAACGTCGGGGGAGACGGTGAAGAACCAGCGGGCGAAGCGGCGCAGCCAAGCCGAGAGAGTCGTCGCTGCCGCCGGTTCCATGTCGACAAGGTAGATGTCGCGCGGCATCGGGTCAGCCGGGCGATCCCGCCACGGCAAGTCGGACGCTGCCTACAGGCAGCAGACGCGCTCCCTTCCTACAGACCGCGGCCAGGTCCCGTGCAAGGATCGATCGCCTTTGTCGCGGGACATCGACATGCTGATCAGGATCGGATACGACATCGAGCTCTCGGTTGCGACGCCGATGGCGCTGATCTACCTGCTGCGCGTTCATCCGTCGCGACGCGCCGACCTGGCCTCGCCCGAGCAGGTGCTCGTCAGCGGCGGCCTCGTCGCCGAGGAGTACAGCGACTGCTTCGGCAACCAGTGCGGCCGCGTCAACGTGCCCCCGGGAATGTCGACCGTGCGCTTCACCAACGACGCGCTCATCCGCGACTCCGGTGAGCTCGACGCGGTCGCGCCCGACGCGCCCCAGCGCGAGCCCGCCGAGCTGCCATTTTCGACGCTGCAGTTCCTGCTGCCGAGCCGCTACTGCGAGGTCGACAGCGAGTTGCTGCCGTTCGCGTGGCAGCAGTTCGGCGGCATCGCACCAGGTTGGCCACGAGTGAGCGCGATCTGCGACTTCGTGCACCGGCACCTGACGTTCAACTACAAGACGGCGCGGCCGACGCGCACCGCGCTCGACGCATTCCGCGAGAAGGAAGGCGTCTGCCGCGATTTCACCCACCTCGCGGTGACCCTCTGCCGGTGCATGAACATCCCGGCGCGCTATACGACCGGCTACCTCGGCGACATCGGCGTTGCGCCGGCGGGGCCGATGGATTTCAGCGCCTGGTTCGAGGTCTTCCTCGGCGACCGCTGGTATACGCGCGACGCGCGCCACAACGTGCGCCGGATCGGCCGCATCGTGATGGCGCGCGGTCGCGACGCGGGCGACGTGCCGATCACGATGTGCTTCGGCCCGCACTCGCTGCTTCGCTTCGACGTCATCACCGAGGAAGTCGCCGCGCCGATGCCGGCGGCGCTCGCGGCCTGACGCAAGCGCCTTTCCTCTTTCGCGGCAAGGAGACGAACCATGAAGACGACGACACCGAAGAAGGACAAGGTCCAGGGCGAAGGCGACTACGACGCCGGCCGGCGCTTCGACAAGGCGAGCCGCGACTTCGCCAAGTCCGGCCGCGTCGAGCCCGCCGCCCGCGCCGCCGCACCGAAGACCGCAAACGAAGGCCAAGACCTCGAGCGCGCCGAGCAGGAAGGCAAGTCGCACTCCAAGGGCGAAGGCCAACTCGTCAGCAAGCGCCGCAAGGCCTGAGCTGGGCGCCGGCGCGGCGCCGAGGGTCAGCGCCGGGATCCCCAGCGCCTGCGCCAACGCTCAGCGGGGAGACGCTGACGCTTCGGGCGTCGCCGACCCGACGCTCGCCGCGGCCGCTGGCGGCGGCACCCGGGTCGACAACGGCGTGCGCACCGGCCGCGGAATGACGCCGCTGGTGCGAACCAGATCGGCGCACGCGGCATCGCCCTCGCTGGCTTCCTTCTTCGCGCCCGGATCGACGAACGGGATGATCGCGCCGAGCGGGTTGAGCAGCGCCAGCAGCCCGGCGGCCCCGACCTTACCGGCGAGGGTGCGCAACTCGAGCGCGACCTTCGGCTCGCGAAATGTTCCCTTGATGTGGATCGGCGTTCGCAGCGCGAGCGGGCTGAAGTCCTTCGGCGAGACGACGGCACGAAGGTCGAGCGTCTCATCGCGCAGCGACACCGTGCCGTCGATCCAGATCGTCGATTCGCGGGTGTTGAGGACGAACACCTTGGGCTTGGCGACGCCCTGGGCGACGTCGAGGTCGGCGACGTTGCAGCGGATCGGTAGTGCGTCGTCGCCCTTGACGAGGATGCCGAGTGCCTGCGCGATGTCGACCCCCGCGGCCTCGACCGCAAGGTGCGAGATCGTCGCGCTGCGCATGTGCATGCGGATGTCGCCGTCGAGGCTGCCGAGGATCTCGGCCGCGGAGCGGCCACTGCCCTTGACCTTGACGAGCGCGTCGAGCTTGCCGGTCAGGTACGGCGGTGCATCGCCGGAGCGCTTCAGACGCAGCCAATGCGCGAGGTCGACGCCGAGCAGGCGCAGGTCGGCGGTCCAGAGCGCTCTGTCCTTGCGGCCGTCGAGCTGCACGTAACCAGCGAGCTTGCCTTCTGCGGTCACGCCCTCGAAGTCGGCGATCGTCAGCACGCCATCGGCGAGCAACAAGTGCGCACGCGCCGGATGCAACGGCTCGATGACGTCGGTGCCCGGATCGAAGGTGCTGATGTCGACGACGACGTTGGCGTCCATCGCGCGCAATGACGGCAGGTCGAAGTGCTTGTCGGGAATCACTCGCCCGGTCGACTTGCCATCGGTGCCGGGCGCCGGCGCGCCCACCGCAGGGCCGAGGTCGGCGAGGAGGAGGCGCGAGCCGCCGAGGCGCCCAGCGAGAAGCGGCACGTTGCGCCGCTTGTCGTAGGTGAACGCACCCTCGAGGCGGCTTGAGCCGATGCTGGCCGACTCGAACATCGCCTTCCAGACGTCGGCATCCTTCACGAGCGTGCCGTGGGTCGTGAACGGCGGCGTCGTCGGCAACGTGATGCCGAGCGCGTCGCCGACGTTGGCGAGCGATTGCCCCGACAGCCGAAAGCGTCCCTTCAGGCCGGTGAAGTGAAGCGGATTTCGCGTCGTGCCGTCGAACGCGACTTCGGCGCGGCCGATCCGGGCGCGCAGCGTCAGTGGTTGCGAGTTCGCGTCGTCGTGTTGATCGAGAAAGCCGAGCACGCCGGCCGTGCGCAGGTCGATCCGCACCGGAAGCTGGCGGTACTGCCCCGTCGCCCGCAGGCGCAGCCCGCTCTCGCCGGGTGCGAGGCGGACGCTCTCGGCAGTCGGCAGGCCGCCGACGGCGGCGCCACCGGCGCGGATGAAGATGCCGCGCGACGCCGCGGCGCTCGCCGCGACGACCGCGCTTGCGGCAACGTCCTGCGGTCCATTCGCCCCTGCCGAGACGCCCTGCTGCGGTTCGCTGGCCGCTGCCGCGACGCCTTCTGCTCCGCTCGCCGCCGGGCCGGCGCGGTGCAGCGCGCTGCCATCGCTCAGCGAAAAACGCGCCTCGATTCCCGCCGGCAGGACGTCGTCCGCGTAGAGAACATGGCCATCGCCGACCGCGAGACGACCGAAGGTCGGCACCGACGCCTCCTCGCCGGCGTCGCCTTTCGGGGTGCCGAACTGCCACGACGCGCGGCCGTCGGCGTGCCGCTGCAGGATCGCGTCGAGCTCGGCGGCCTCGAGGTCGCGGATATGGAGTGTCTTGCCGCGGTAAGCGCGCCAGAGATCGAGATAGCCGAGCGTGAGCACCGCGTCGCGGGCGAGCAGCATGTGCGGCGCGGGGCTCCACGTCGGCGCGCCGATCTCGATCGAGCCGGCACGAATGCGAACGCTGCCGAGCAGGTGGATGCGAACGCCCGCCGTGGTCCCGGAATGGTCGCCGAAGACGACGCGCCGATCGAGCGCCTTGGCGAGGCGATGCTGCACCGGCCCGACGAGGAACGGCCAGCCGACCGCTTCGCAAACGACGACCGCGACCACCAGCGCGGCGAGCACCGCCATCAGCGCGAGCTGCCAGCGGACACCAGCGCGCCAGGCCGCGAGCGGAGACCTCATGACGGCGATTGTCCCGACCGTCCGCGACCGCCCCTATCGGTGCCCGCCGGCGCGCCCTGTGAGCTCGCTCCTACAGTCGGCGCGCGAGCACCTCCGGGTTGACTACGGTCGGTGGCGTGCGGCCGGGCGCCGGGTCGAGCAGGCAGATCAGGTTTTCCGCGGCAAGGTTTGCCATCGCTCGCCGCGTCGGCAGGCTCGCGCTCGCGATGTGCGGCGTCAGGACGACGTTCGCCAGCGTCAGCAGCTCTGGATGGACGCTCGGCTCGCCTTCGAAGACGTCGAGCCCCGCCGCCGCCGGCCGGCCGGCTCGCAGCGCGGCGGCGAGCGCGGCATCGTCGACGACGCCGCCGCGCGCGATGTTGACGATCGTCGCGGTCGGTTTCATCAGCGCCAGCTCGGCGGCGCCGATGAGGTGGTGCGATTCGGCACTGTACGGCACGACGACGACGACGTGATCCGCCTCGGCAAGCAGCGTCTCGCGCGAGACATAGCGCGCGCCGAGTGCAGCGGCGACGTCGTCGGGCAACGGCGAGCGGTTGTGATACAGGACCGGCATCGCGAAGCCGTGCGCGCCGCGCCTCGCGATCGCCTGGCCGATCCTGCCCATGCCGAGGATGCCGAGCTTCGCGCCATGGACGTCGCTGCCGACGAACAGGTCGACGCTCCACTTCGTCCACTCGCCACGGCGCAGGAACCGCTCGCTCTCGGGGATGCGGCGCGCGGTCGCCATCAGCAGGGCGAAGCCGAAGTCGGCCGTCGTCTCGGTGAGGACGCCCGGCGCGTTGCTGACGGCGACGCGGCGCGCGGTGCACGCGGCGACATCGATGTTGTTGTAGCCGACGGCGAGGCTGCAGACGGCGCGCAACCGCGGGCAGGCGTCGAGCAGCGCAGCGTCGATCGGCTGCGTGCCGGTGACGAAGACGCCGTCCTTGCCCTGCAGCCGCGCGATCAACTGGTCGCGGCTCCAGACGACGTCGGCGTCGTTCGCCTCGACCTCGAAATGCTCGCGCAGACGAGCGACGACCTCCGCGAAGACGCGGCGGCAGATCAGGATCGATGGGCGCATGGCGGCGGCTCAGTCGAGGAAGCGGGCGAAGCTCGCGACCGGCTCGCGCTCGGTGACGAGGCTGTTCTCGATCGCGTCGGGGTCGGCGACGCCGAGCGACATGCCGCAGACGAGCTGTTCGTTGGCGGGTGCGCTGATCGCCTCGACGATGATGCGGTGGAACTGCGTGAACGCCGCCTGCGGGCAGGTGTCGAGGCCGTGCGCACGCGCGGCGACCATGACGCCCTCGAGGAACATGCCGAAGTCGAGCCAGCTGCCCTGGCGCATGATGCGGTCGATGGTGAACATCAGGCCGACCGGGGCACCGAAGAACTGGTAGTTGCGCCGGTGCTGCGCGTGCATGCGGGCCTTGTCGGTCTTGGCGATACCGAGCAGCGAGTAGAGGTCCCAGCCGACCTTGCGGCGGCGATCGATGTACGGCGAGACCCACTCGGTCGGGTAGTAGGCGTATTCCTCGCTGTGGCGGGCGCGCTCGTCAGCGTCGTCGTAGGCGGCGACGAGGCGGCGCGACAGCGACTGCAACGGCTCGCCGGTGAGGACGTAGACGTGCCACGGCTGGGTATTGGTCCCCGACGGTGCGCGCGACGCGACAGCGAGGATCCGCTCGATGGTCGGGCGCGGAATCGGGGTCGGCAGGAAGGCGCGGATCGAGCGACGCGAGGTGATCGCGGCCTCGACGGCGGCGGTTTCGGATGCGGGCGGAATCGTCATCGGCCCGGATTGTCGGGGCGGAGCGGCCGGGCCGCTGTCCGGCACCCGTCGTCGGCCTGGAGTTCCCTTCGGAGCCGGTTCCTAGAGGCTTCCCACTAACCGTGCTGCGCCGCACCAAAAGCGCCTTGCAATCGCTCCCGGACCCTCTATACTTCGGTTATGTTGCAGTGCAGCATAAGGCACCCGAGAGAGCCTCTACCCCATTTGTCTACCCAGGAGATCCACATGATGACCGTTGAACAAATCGTCAGCGTCCAAAAGAGCAACGTCGAAACGATGTTCGGCCTGACCGGAACCGCCTTCGAAGGCGTCGAGAAGCTGGTCGAGCTGAACCTGCAAGTCGCGAAGAACGCGATCGCCGAAGCCGCCAAGACGACCAAGGCCGCGCTGTCGGTCAAGGACGCGCAAGAGCTGCTGGCGCTGCAAGCGAGCCTGCTCCAGCCGGCTGCCGAGAAGGCCGCTGCCTACGGCCGCTATGTGTACGAGATCGCCTCGACGACCGGCGCCGAAGTGTCGCGCGTCGCCGAAGCGACGGGCGCGGAAACGCAAGCCAAGTTCATGGCGCTGGTCGACACCGCCGTCAAGAACGCGCCTGCCGGCACCGAGAACGCCGTCGCGCTCGTGAAGTCGGCCGTTGCTGCCGCCAACAACGCGATCGAGAGCGTGCAGAAGGCCGCCAAGCAAGCCGCTGAAGTCGCCGACGCGAACTTCCAGGCGATGTCGTCGACCGCAGTCCGCGCGACGCAAGCCGCGACGAAGTCGAGCAAGCGCGCCGCCTAAGAAGCAGCAAAGCGCAGGCGTCGCGGCTTCGCGACGCCGACCCGAGGCCCGGATTCGTCCGGGCCTTTTTCTTTGGTGCCCGATCCCCGCGCCGCGCTCGGATCAGAGATGGCTCCTCGCCGCGAGCCGCTCTTGCAGCTCGGCCAGATGCGCGAGCGTCACGTCGCGTCCGGCCTTGATCGACTGCCGCCGGGTCGTGAAGTCGGCGCCGGAAACGTGGGCGAGCGCCGGCTGCAGGACGAGATCGGCGTCGCGCAACTCGTAGGTCTTCAGGCCATTGCCCATGATCGCGAACGTCTGCAGCAACATCCGCGCTGCATCGCCGGTCGGGTTGCCCTCGGGGACCGCGGAGATGTCGACCGCGATCACGAACTCGGCGCCCATTTGGCGCGCATGGTGGACCGGGATCGGCGCCGAGAGGCCGCCGTCGACGTACTCGCGGGTGCCGATCCTGACCGGCTGGAACACCGCCGGCACCGCGCTCGACGCCCGCACTGCGGTGCCGGTGTCGCCGCGCTGGAACAGGATCGACTGGCCGCTGTCGAGGTCGGTCGCGACGATGCCGAGCGGAATCTTCATCTGCTCGATCGCGCGATGGCCGGTCTTGTCGCGGACGAACTTCGCCAGCGCCTCGCCGCGGATCAGGCCGCGGCCGGGGTACGACCAGTCGGCGAACGCCGTCTCGTCCATGGCATCGGCGACGCTCGCCAGCTCGCGCCCGTTCATGCCCGACGCGAACAAGGCAGCGACGACGCTGCCCGCTGACGTGCCGACGACGAGGTCGGGCAGCATCGCGTTCTCTTCGAGAGCCTGGATGACGCCGATGTGGGCGAAGCCGCGCGCCGCGCCGCCGCCGAGCGCAAGGCCGATCCGCGGGCGCCGCGGCGGTGCCACCGCCGCCGGTGCGACGATCGGCGTCGATGCTGCCGGCGCGACCGGCGCGACCGCGACCTTGGGCGTGCTCGAGCAACCGGCAAGACCGAAGCCGCCGAGCGCACTCGCAGTGCACGCACCCGCGCAGGCGTGAAGGATGTCGCGGCGCGACACCGTGGCAGATGCGGCCTCGAGCTCGCGGCCGCGCTGCGTTCTT
>DATAYY010000174.1:0-4604 GCA_036272325.1 Caldimonas sp.
GGATGGCGAGGCGCTGCTGGCGACCAGCCGCGAGCTGCTCGCGAGCATCTCGTCTCAGCTCGGCTACTACGGCGCGCTCGCTGCCGAAGAGCTCGGCCAGACACCGGTGCTGCCACCGAAGCCGGCGCCCCTGACGCCGGCCGAGCGCGGCGCCGCCGCGGCCGAGCCCGGGCTCGGCCGCGGGCTGGCGCTGATCGCGATCGGCCTTCGCAACGAAGGCGTTCGCGAGTGGAACTACTCGATCCGCGGCCTCGGCGACCGCGAGTTGCTCGCCGCGGCGCAGCTCGCGTGTGATCGCGAGGTCTGGGACCGATGCATCAACACGAGCGAAAAGACGCGGGCCGAGATCGACATCGAGCAGCGCTTCCCGACGCCGCTCAGGCAGGACGTCGCGGCACGGGCGCGCGAGATCGGCCTCGACCCGGCGTTCGTCTATGGCCTGATCCGCCAGGAATCGCGCTTCATCGTCGACGCGCGTTCGGGGGTCGGCGCCGCGGGACTGATGCAGCTGATGCCGTCGACCGCCAAGTGGACGGCGAAGAAGATCGGCCTGCCGTACACGCACGCGCTGATCGCTGATCGCGACACTAACCTGCGGCTGGGCAACGCCTACCTGAAGCTCGTCCTCGACGACGCCGGCGGCTCGCAGGCGATGGCTGCAGCAGCGTACAACGCCGGCCCCGGACGGCCGCGCAAGTGGCGCGAGGGGCCGGTGCTCGAGGCCACGATCTGGGTCGAGAACATTCCTTTCCCGGAGACGCGCGACTACGTCAAGAAGGTGCTTTGGAACAGCTGCACCTACGCGACCCTGCTCGGCGGCCGCGGCACCGACCTGCGCACCCGCCTCGGCAAGACGATCGGCCCGCCCGACCCGAACGCACCGCCGCCGGAAAAAGACCTGCCCTGACGAGCGCCGGTTCGCCTCGGCGAGAATCGGCCGACGCCGCAGCCGCGGCGATGAGAGAAGACCGGAACGTGTTCAAGCTCCTCGTCCTCGGCGCGACCGGCTTCGTCGGCCGCAGTGTCTGTGAAAAGCTCGTCGAGCGCTCAGGCGCCGCCGACGGCCGCATCCGCGTCGCGACGCGACGGCCGACCCGCGCGCGCCATTTGCAGCTCCTGCCGACGGTCGAGCTCGCGGTCGGCGACGTCCACGATGATGCGACGCTCGACTGGATGCTTCGCGACACCGATGCGGTCATCAACCTGGTCGCGATCCTGCACGGCAGCCAGGCCCAGTTCGAGCGCGTCCACGTCCGCCTGCCCGAGCGCCTCGCGGCGGCGTGCCGGCGCGCAGGCGTTCGCCGAATGGTCCACATCAGCGCGCTCGCCGCTGCGGCCGACGCGCCGAGCAACTATCTGCGCTCGAAGGCGCGCGGCGAGGCGGCGTTGCGCGCCGCCGGCCTCGACCTCACGATCCTCAGGCCGTCGGTGATCTTCGGCGAGCGCGACCGCTTTCTCAACCTGTTCGCGCTCCTGCAGACGGTCCTGCCGGTGCTGCCGCTGGCGAGCGCGTCGGCAAGATTCCAACCGGTCTGGGTCGACGACGTCGCGACCGCCGTCGCGCGCTGCCTCGACGACCCGACGACGATCGGCACCACGATCGAATGCGTCGGGCCGCGGGTCTACACGCTGCGCGAGCTCGTCGAGGCGGCGGGTGAATGGTCGGGGACGAAACGCCCGGTGCTGCCGCTGCCGGCGCCGCTCGGCCGGCTGCAGGCGCTGGCAATGGAGCTCCTACCTGGACGAACGCTGCTGTCGCGCGACAACGTCGACTCGATGCGCGCCGCCAGCGTCGCGAGCGGGAGGCTGCCCGGCCTGGAGCGGCTCGGTATCGAGCCGACGCCGCTCGAGGTGATCGCTCCTCGCTACCTCGGCCATGTCTCGGGCGAAAAGCGCCTCGAGGCGTGGCGGGCGCGCCGCAGCTGACGTTTGCCGATCGCGCGCCGCGACTGGCGCTCTCGCCGGCCGCCGATGCGCGCGCGGCATCGCCGCGTTGCCTAACCGGCATCATCACGCGCCTCGCGGTCGCCTAGCATGGTCGCTTCGCGCACGTCAGGACGATTCATGCAGCTCTACATCGGCAACAAGAACTATTCGTCGTGGTCGCTGCGGGCGTGGCTGCTGATGCGCCAGGCCGGCGTCGACTTCAGCGAGCGGCGGCTGCGTCTCGATTGGGAGAGTGGATCGTCGTTCAAGCGGACGCTGCTCGCGCTGGCACCGAGCGGCCGCGTCCCGCTGCTTATCGACGACGACGGCTTCGCGGTCTGGGATTCGCTGGCGATTGCCGAGACGCTCGCCGAGCTGCATCCCGACAAGCGCCTGTGGCCGGCCGATCGGCGCCAGCGGGCACGCGCACGCAGCCTCTGCGCAGAGATGCATTCCGGCTTCGCCGCGCTGCGCGAGCGCTGCCCGATGAACGTCGAGGCGTCGCTGCCCGAGATCGGCGCGCGCTGCGCCAGCGAATGGCAAGACGTCGCAGCCGACTTGCGCCGGATCGATGCCATGTGGACGGAGCAGCTCGAGACGAGCGGCGGCCCGTTCCTGTTCGGCGCGTTCGGCATCGTCGACGCCTACTACGCACCGGTGTGCTCGCGCGCCAGGACCTACGCGCTGCCCCTCGGAGCGGTCGCGTCGGCGTACGTCGGGCGCGTCCACGCGCTGCCGGCGATGCAGGAGTGGTGCGCGGCGGCGCGCGACGAGCACGACTTCATCGCCGAAGACGAGCCGTACCGCCAGCGCGCGTAGGCGAAAAAAAAGCGGACCGCGAGGCCCGCTTGGATCTGCCGCCGGTGGTCGCCGCGGCAGCACTCTCAGCGAGACTTGCGACGGCGCGCCACGAAGCCCATCGCACCCAGGCCGGCGAGCATCAGCGCGTAGGTCTCGGGCTCGGGCACCGCACTGATCGACTCGACCTTGACGGCCATGTCGTTGTAATCGAAGTCGGTGCCGTCCTCGTAGGCGAACAGCCAGTTGGTCGTCGTGCCGTCCTCGAAGCCGACGAAGCGGTCCTGGCGCGGGCCCGGGTTCAGCTGGTCGAGCGAGTAGTAGATCGGGCTGCTCGGCGAGGCCTGGAAGAAGAAGCCGAACGCGCTCGAGTTGATGCGCGCGTCGGTGAACGAGCCGCACGTGTAGTGCGTGCCGCAACCGCCTGCCGGGCCGAACACGGTGAGCGTGTCGCCGACGATCGTCAGGCCGACCGCGTCGGTCGCGACGGCGGCGCCGAGCAGCAGGTTGTAGCTGACGATGTTGGTGGTGTCGTTGCCGAACCAGATGCCGAAGCTCTGAGTGCCGGCGTTGGCGGTGAACTCGGCGAGCAAGGTCGGGATCGACGAGGTTGTGCCGGGCGTCGCCGACTGCCACTGACCGGCCGGGCTCTGATCGGTATTGACATTGATGTGCCCGGGGCCGAACAGGGTGTCGGCGATGGACTGCAGACTCCCCTCGCCGGCAGGAGGCGGATTGATCACTGACGGCACGGGCGAGTTCTGCACGAGCGGCGCCGCCAGCCCGCTTAAGCTGGCGCTCAGCCCCAGCAGCGCAACGATAGCCTTGACTTTCATCTATAACTCCTCGAAGGGACGGATCGCTGCTCAACTCCATGTGCAGCGGCTGAAGGCAACTCTAGGGGTCGCCTGCAGGCCGCGCATCCCGCGGCCGTGGGGGTGAGGCGACCGCCTATCGGGAACGCGTAACGACTCGTGAGACAAGACGGGCATCGATGAAGCGCTATCTCGTCGGCGGCGCCGTGCGCGACGCATTGCTCGGATTGGCGGTCGGCGATCGCGACTGGGTCGTCGTCGGCGCCGACCCCGACGAGTTGCGCGCCGCCGGCTACGTCGCCGTCGGTCGTGACTTCCCCGTCTTCCTTGATCCCGTGACGCGCGAAGAGCACGCACTCGCGCGCACCGAGCGCAAGACCGCCCCCGGCTATCACGGCTTCGCGTTCCACGCCGATCGCAGCGTGACGCTCGAAGACGATCTCCTGCGTCGCGACCTGACGATCAACGCGATCGCAGAGGACGAGAGCGGCAACGTGATCGACCCGCACGGCGGCCGGCGCGACCTCGATGCCAAGGTGCTGCGCCACGTCTCGCCGGCGTTCGCCGAGGATCCGGTGCGCATCCTTCGCCTGGCGCGCTTCGCGGCGCGCTTCGCCGATTTCGTCGTCGCTCCCGAGACCGAAGCGCTGATGCGCGAGATGGTCGCGGCTGGGGAGGCCGACGCCCTGGTCCCCGAGCGCGTCTGGCAGGAAGTCTCGCGCGGCCTCATGGAGCGCATGCCTTCGCGCATGTTCGAGGTGCTGCGCCGCTGCGGCGCGCTCGAGCGTGTGCTGCCCGAGGTCGATCGTCTCTTCGGCGTTGCGCAGCGTGCCGACCATCATCCCGAGGTCGACACCGGCGTGCACCTGATGATGGTGCTCGACATGGCGGCGCGGCTCGGCACGAGCTTGCCGGTGCGCTACGCGTGCCTCGGCCACGATCTCGGCAAGGGCACGACCCCAGAGGAGATCCTGCCCAGACACATCCGCCACGAAGAGCGCAGCGTCCGCCTGGTGCAGCAGCTGAGCGACCGGCTGCGCGTCGACAACGCCTGCCGCTCGCTCG
>DATAYY010000175.1:0-12969 GCA_036272325.1 Caldimonas sp.
GCACCCCGACGGCAGCCGCCTCTATGTGTCGAACGGCGGCGACGCGACCGTGTCGGTGATCGACCTCGCATCGGGTACCGCACTGGCGACGATCGCGGTCGGACAGCGCCCCTGGAACATGGCCATCACGCCGGACGGTCGCAAGCTCTACGTCGCGTGCGGACGCTCCGCGAGCGTGTCGGTGATCGACACGGAGAAGAACGCGAAGATCGCGGACATCGCCGTCGGCAAGCTGCCATGGGGCGTGGCGATCCGTTGACGCGGCCCGACGCCGACCCTCCCGCCGTCTCCTCACGAACCGCACGCAGCGCGGTCCGGACGATCGCACGCCCGTCCCGAGTGTTGCCGCTGCTGATCTGCGTCGGGCTCGCTCCTGTGCTCGCAGACGCGGAGGAACCCGAACGAGCGACAACGCTACCCACCGTCAGCGTCGTCGGCGCGACGCCCTTGCCGGGACTCGAATTGCCAAAGGACAGCGTGCCGGCGCCGGTGCAGACGGCGACCGGCGCGGAGATCTCGAGGAGCGGCTCGCTCTCGCTCGGCGACTTCATGAACCGACGCCTCGGCAGCGTCCACGTCAACGAGATCCAGGGCAACCCCTTTCAACCCGACGTGAGCTTTCGCGGCTACACCGCATCGCCGCTGCTCGGCACACCGCAAGGGCTGTCGATCTACGTCGACGGCATCCGTCTCAACCAGCCGTTCGGCGACATCGTCAGCTGGGACCTGATGCCAACCGCGGCGATCGCCTCGATCGCGCTGATGCCGGGATCGAATCCGCTGTTCGGCTTGAACACCCTGGGTGGCGCGCTCTCGGTGCAGACCAAGGACGGCTTCACTCATCCCGGCACCTCGCTGCAATTGATCGGCGGAAGCTACGGCAGGCTGCAGGCCGAGCTCGAAAGCGGCGGCAGCGATCCGCGCGGATTCGCGTGGTACGGCGCGGCGAACGTCTTTCGCGACGGCGGCTGGCGCGACGACTCTTCGTCGCGACTCGGTCAGGCGTTCGGCAGGCTGGACTGGCGCGCCGGCCCGACCCGCGCCACGCTCACCGCGAGCATCGCCTCGACCGATCTGTACGGCAACGGCCTGCAGGATGTGCAGTTGCTTCCCGCGCGGCTGGCGAGCGTCTACACCAGCCCCGACCAGACCCGCAACCGCTCCGGCCTTCTGAGCGTCGCGGCGAGCCACGACCTCAACGAGCGGTGGAGCGTTTCCGGACACGCGTACTTGCGCCGGATCGACACCCGCGCCGGCAACGGCGACCTCAACAACGACTCGCTCGACCAGCAGCTGTACACGCTATCGCCGGCCGATCGTGCGGCGCTCGCCGCTGCGGGGATCGCCACGCCCCCGGTCGTCGACGCGACGACGACGCCGTTCCCGTACCTCCTCTGCGTCGCGCAAGCGCTCCAGGGAGGCGACACGGACGCAGCGTGCAACGGCGTCCTCCATCGGAGTCAGAGCAGGCAGCAGCAGGCAGGGATCGCGGCACAGGCGAGCGGCACGCTGCAGCTGGGAGCAACGACGCATCGCGTGGTTGTCGGCGCCGCTGCCGACGCCAGCCGGACCCGCTTCACGCAGTCGTCGCAAGCGGCGTTCCTGCTGCCTGACCGCAGCGTCGAGACCGTCGTCGACTTCCTGGCCGGCGGCGATGCCGGCGCTGCCGAGACAAACGTCAACCTCGATGCGCGAACGCGGACGACGAGCGTCTTCGCCGCCGACAGCGTCTCGCTCGCGAGCGACTTGCACCTCACGTTCGCGGCTCGCCACGATCGCACCGTCGTCGCCAACCGCGATGCGCTGCGCAGCGCGCCCGATCCGGAGTCGCTCGACGGCGACCACGTGTTTGCGCGCCTCAATCCGGCCGTCGGCATGAACTGGAATCCGAGCACGGCATTCACTTTCTACGCCGGCTACAACGAAGGCAGCCGCACGCCAACCGCGATCGAGCTCGGCTGCGCCAACCCGGCGCAACCGTGCAAGCTGCCGAACGCGCTCGCCGGCGATCCGCCGTTGCGCCAGGTTGTCGCGCACACGATCGAAGTCGGCATCCGCGGCGAGCCGAACGCGCGGGCGAGCTGGCGCGCGGGCGTGTTCCGGTCCGACAACGTCGACGACCTTCTCTTCGTCAGCAGCGACGCTGCCGGCAACGGCTACTTCCGCAACTTCGGGCGAACGCGAAGGCAAGGCATCGAGCTCGGTGCGACCGGCCATGCGGGCCGTGCGTCGCTCGACCTCGCATGGACGCTGCTCGACGCGACCTTTCGCAGCGCCGAGCGACTGAACGGCGGCGCCAACAGCAGCAACGACGAAGGCGCCGGTCTGCCCGGGTCGATCGAGATCGTTCCCGGCGATCGCCTGCCGCTGGTTCCGCGGCAGATCTTCAAGGCCGTGCTCGACGTCGCGACCAGCGAGCGGACCCAGATCACCCTCGACCTCGTCGCGACTGCCGGCGTTGCCGCGCGCGGCAACGAGAACGGCCAACACATTCCCGACGGCGTCTTCTATCTCGGGCCGGGCCGTTCCCCCGGCTACGCAGTGATCAACCTCGCCGCCAACGTTCAGGCGACCCGCGGGCTGTCGTTCTTCGGCCGCATCGCCAACCTGCTCGACCGCCGCTATTCCACCGCGGCACAACTCGGCGCCACCGGCTTCGACGCCTCCGGTCGCTTCGTCGCGCAGCCGTTTCCGGCCGATGCCGAGGGTCGCTCGCCCCTGCGCAATTCGACCTTCTTCGCTCCGGGCGCGCCGCGACTCTTTACGGCCGGCATCCGGCTCGCGTTCGACTGAAACCCAGGGACGGTATTCTCGCGTCATGTACATGCGGTTCTTCGGCCTCAAGCAGGAGCCGTTCTCGCTCGCGCCGGATCCGCGCTATCTTTACATGAGCAAGCGCCACCGCGAGGCGCTTGCCCACCTGCTCTACGGCGTCGGCGGCGGCGGCGGCTTCGTCCTGCTCTCGGGCGAGATCGGCGCCGGCAAGACGACCGTCTGCCGGTGCTTCCTCGAGCAGATTCCGAAGCGCTGCAACGTCGCCTACATCTTCAACCCGAAGCTGACGGTGCTCGAGCTGGTCAGGTCGATCTGCGACGAGTTCCACATCCCGCCACCGGAGGTGCCTGAAGCGACGGTCAAGACCTACGTCGACGCGCTCAACGCCTTCCTGCTGCGCACCCACGCCGTCGGCCAGAACAACGTCCTCATCATCGACGAGGCTCAGCAGCTGTCGGCCGAAGTGCTCGAGCAGCTGCGCCTGCTGACCAACCTCGAGACCAACGAACGCAAGCTGCTGCAGATCGTTCTCATCGGCCAGCCCGAGCTGCGCACGATGCTCGAACGCCCCGACCTCGAGCAGCTCGCGCAGCGCGTCATCGCCCGCTTTCACCTCAAGGCGCTGTCGGCGAAGGAGACCGAGCACTACATCCGCCACCGCCTCTCGGTCGCCGGCATGACGCGGGCGATCCCGTTCGATCGCAAGGCGCTGCAGCGCATTCACGAGATCGCGCGCGGCGTGCCTCGCCGCATCAATCTGATCTGCGACCGCGTCATGCTCGGCGCCTACGCGCACGGCAAGCACACGATCGACACCGCGATGGTCGAGAAGGCCGGGCGCGAGGTGTTCGGCCGGATGCCGAATTCGACCCCGCCCGACCGCATGCCGAGAGCGGGCAGCACCGGGCTCGGCGTCGTGATCGGCGGCGGCCTGGCGATCGCGGCGCTCGCCGCGTTCGCGCTCTACAGCGGCTGGCGCCCCGGCAACCCGACGACGGCGGTGGCGGTGGCCAAACCGGCATCGGTGGCAGCATCGGCACCGTCTTCGGCCTCGCCCGTGGCCGCGCAGACGAGCGCGCCCACGCCGACTGCATCCGCGGCAGCAGTGGCGAGGCCGATGCTGCCTCCTGCCGCACGCCACGCGGCGACTGCTGCATCGAGTGCCCCCCACTGATCGAGGACTCCCGCCATGTCCTACATCCTCGATGCCTTGCGCCGCGCCGACGCCGAACGCGAGCGCGGCGCGATCCCGAGCCTGCAATCGCAGCAGAACGCGATCGTCGACGACGACGCGGCGCCGACGGCCCGGTCGCGCGCCCTGGTCTGGGCCGTTGCCGGCCTGGCCGTCGCGCTCATCGCGGCGCTGGCATGGAATCTGTTCGGCGGCAGCCATCCGCCGCCGGCGCGAGCGACTGGCGAAGGATCGGTCGCTCCCGCCGCGCCGGCCGCGCCGGTCCTGCTGCCGACGACTCCGGTCACGCCGGCGCCAGACATGTCGGCAGCGACGCCGCCGGGCGCGGCGCCTGCCCTGCCGCAGGAGGCGGCGCCCGTGACGGTCGAGCGAGCACCGCGAGTCGCTGCCGTCCCACGGGCTGTCCGGCCCCGCACCGAGTCGAAGCGGACCACGAACCGCATCGCCGAGAGCAGCGCCGCAGCGCCGGCGGCCGAGGCGAATGCCACTCCCGCCGCCAGCGATGAACGCATCTACAAGCAGGCCGAGTTGCCGGAGGACGTTCGCCGCGACCTGCCAAAGCTCGCGATCAACGGTGCCAGCTATTCGGGCGATGCCGCCAGCCGGATGGTGATGATCAACGGCCAGGTCTTCCACGAAGGCGACCGGCTCGCGCCCCAGCTCGTGCTCGAGCGAATCAAGCTCAAGTCCGCGGTTCTTTCCTACAAGGGTTACAGGTACGAAGTGACGTTCTAGGCCGTCCGCGACCGATAGTCTTCGCCATCGTCTTCGCCCGACACGAATCTCCTCTGGAGTCACCATGCCCTGCATTGCCCGCTTCCCGAAGATCGCAGCGCTCGCGACCGCCGCGCTGCTCGCCGCCTGCGGCGGTGGTGGTGGCGGCGGCGGCGGCGGTGTCCCCGTCACCGATGCCGGCTTCGTCAAGCTCGCCCTCACCGATGCACCGGCGTGCGGCTACAACCAGATCAACGTCACGGTGCAGAAGGTGCGCGTCAACACCAGCGCCACCGCCGCCGACGGCGACCCGGGCTGGTGGGAAATCGTCCTCAGCCCGGCGCAGAAGATCGATCTGCTTTCGCTCACGAACGGCAACGTCCTCGAGCTCGGCCAGGTCCAGGTTCCCGTCGGCACGTACCAGCAACTGAGTCTCGTCCTCGACACGACGACACCGCTTGCCAACTCGGTGGTCCCGGTCGGCGGCTCGGAAACGGCGCTCGGGATGCCCGCGGGCTTGCAGAGCGGGCTGAAGATCCCGATCAACGTCGCCGTCACCAAGGACCAGACTTCCGACTACGTCATCGACTTCGACGCCTGCAACTCGGTGCTGCGCCTGGGCACCAGCGGCAACTACGACCTGAGCGCGCGGCTCTCGGTCGTTCAACGCCTGTCGGCGACCGGCCAGCGCGTCACCGGCTTTGTCGATCCGACTCTCGATCCGACGACAACGCGCATCTCGGTGCAGCAGAACGGAACGATCATCCGGGCCACGAACCCCGATTCGACCCCGGGTCCGACCAAAGGTCACTTCGTCCTCTACCCGGTTCCCGTCGGCACCTACGACCTCGTCATCAGCGGGCTCGGCGTCGTCCCCGCGGTGGTCACCGGCGTGACCGTGAGCGCCGCCACATCGACCGACGTCAGCACCAGTGCCGCGCCGATCAGTCCGCCGGGCTCGTCGGTCCACACGATCACGGGCACCGTGAGCACGGGGACGACGCCGGTCGACGCGAGGGTCGCGATCATCAAGAAGTTCAACGCCCCCAACTGTCCGACCGTTCCGACCGCGACCACGGCTGGAGCGCCTGCCGACGCGACCACCGGCGGACTCGCCTACTCGGTGGCGACGGGCGCGCCGGTGTGCGCCGCATTCGTCGCCGGCATCACGCCGCTCGTCTTCAGCCCCGACAACACCTCGCCGACCGGACGCTACACGGTCGCGGTGACTGCCGCCGGAACGACAAAGACCTCCGACGTCGACGCAACAACCATGGACCCCGCCGTGTCGTTCACGTTCCCCTGAGGCAGCGCAGCCTGCGCTTCGTCGCGGCGCCGGCCTTGAGGGCAAGGTCGGCTGGCTTTCGCATCGTCGCGGTCGACACGTCCTAGCGCATCGCCGCCTTGCCGCCTCGCCGTCCGGAGCCTTCGGGCCGATGGGCGTGATCAATTCGTTCTGTTTGACCCGAGACGACATCCTCGCGGCGGCTGCCCGACCGTCTGTCGACGTGCGCCGTTGCAACGGGCGCTCGTGACCGACTCCTCGCGCCATCGCGCGAGCGCGCGGCGACGTGGTTTTCCGCACGCCGTCGATCGGGCGTGACCGGGCCAGCTTGTCGAGAATCCGCCGGCGTCGCGAAGGATCGCGTCGCGCACCACGTCGACAGGAAAGAAAGAACTCCATGTTACGCACCTCGTCCCTCTTCGGTCCCGTCAACAGCGGCTTCGTGCCGTTCGCTTCGGGGGCGCCTGTCGACGCGCCTGCCGAACTCGACCTCAACGGCGACGCCGCCGAGGCGATCGCCGGCGAGGTCGTCGCCCGCGCGGCGGCCGTCGCTGCGCCTTCGTACGCCGACGTCACGCCCTGGGCGCCGGCAAGCTCGGCGCGGATCCGCATCGTCGAGGGCGCCGTCATCGCCGCGCTCTGCGCTTACTTCGGCTGGGCACTCCTGGGGACGCTCGGGGCCTTCTGACCCGAGCAGGCCGATCGCCCTGCCCGGGGCAGGCCCGAACGCAGCCGCCGCGCGCGGCGCGCGATGTGCCGCTAGCGTATCGAGGTCTTTGCGATCCGATCGGTCGTCATGCTCGTCGTCTGCCCGCAGTGCAACGCCGCCAACCGCCTCGCTGCCGAGCGCACCGGCGACGATCCGGTTTGCGGCAAGTGCGGCGCGCCGCTTCTCGCCGGTGCGCCGATCGCCCTCGACGCATCGCGCTTCGAGCGCTTCGTGTCGCGCAGCGAGTTGCCGGTGATCGTCGACTTCTGGGCCTCCTGGTGCGGTCCCTGTCGGGCAATGGCGCCGCAGTTCGAGGAGGCGGCACGCCAGCTCAAGGGCGAAGCGGTGTTCGCCAAGGTCGACAGCGACGCCAACCCGACGCTCTCGTCGCGATTCCAGATCCGCAGCATCCCGACGATGGTGATGTTGCGCGACGGCGCCGAGATCAAGCGCCAGTCGGGCGCGCTGCAGGCACCGCATATCGTCGCCTGGGCGAGAAGCTGACACCGAGGCGCAACGGCCTTCGCGGCGGCCCTAGCGTCTGCACCAATGACCGGCGTCGGCACGCGTCGCGACAATGCGTGACGACTCCCCCCGGGCACTCCACACATGGCAGCGATCGGATTCATCGGCGCATCGGGATTGATGGGCCACGGCATGGCGAAGAATCTGCTCGCCAAAGGGCACAGCCTCGGCTTGACGATCCATCGCAACCGCGAGCGCGTCGCCGACCTGCTCGCCGCCGGCGCGGTGCAGCACGCAACGCCTGCCGAGCTCGCGAAGACCAGCGAAATCGTCTTCCTCTGCGTCACCGGCTCGCCCCAGGTCGAGGCCTCGATCACCGGCAAAAGCGGTCTTCTTGCCGGCGCCCGCCGCGGCCTCGTCATCGTCGACTGTTCGACCAGCGAGCCCGATTCGACCGCGCGCTTGCGCGAGGCGAGCGCCGAAGCCGGTGCCGTGCTCGTCGACGCGCCGCTCGCGCGCACGCCGATCGAAGCGGAAGCCGGCAAGCTCAACGTCATGGTCGGCGCCGAGCCGGAGACCTTCGCCACGATCGAGCCGGTGCTGCGCGCGTTCGCCGAGAACGTCTTTCACGTCGGCGCACCGGGCGCCGGCCACATCGTGAAGCTCCTCAACAACTTCATCGCGCAGGCGATCTGCACCGCGACGGCGGAAGCGTTCGCGGTCGGCCAGCGCGCCGGCATCGACCCGAACAAGCTGGTCGACATCGTCTCGGTCGGCGCGGTGAACTCGGGCCTGTTCCAGATGATGGCGAAGACGCTGCACGGCGACCTCGGTGCGCTCAGGTTCGAGCTCGATAACGCGAGGAAGGACGTCCGCTACTACACCCATCTCGCCGAAGGTCTCGCGATCCCGACCGTCGTCGGCGAGGCCGTGCACCAGTCGCTCGTCCTCGCGAGCGCCCTCGGCCACGGCAAGAAGTTCGTGCCCTCGCTTGTCCAGGCGCAAGAGCAACTGACCGGCGCGAAGCTCGTCCCGTGACCGATCCTGCCGCGGACGCGGCCGGCGAGCCGCGCCATGCGTGGGTGGTCGTCTGGAGCGCGTTCGTCTGCCTTGCCGTTATCTTCGGCGTCGCCTATTCGTTCGCGGCGTTCTTCCGCTCGTTCGCGGCCGAGTTCGCGGGCGACCGTGCCGACGTCTCGCTCGTCTTCGGTCTCTCGGGGCTGATCTATTTCCTGCTCGGCGCCGGCGCCGGCATGCTCGCCGACCGCTTCGGGCCGCGCATCGTCTGCAGCGTGGGAATGCTCTGCATCGCCGGCGGCCTCTTCGCGAGCAGCGCGGCGCGGTCGATGGCCGCGATCTACGTCGCCTGGGGCGGCGGCCTCGGGATCGGCATCGGCCTCGTCTACGCGCCGGCGATCGCGAGCGTGCCGCCCTGGTTCGTGCGCCGGCGCGCGTTCGCGGCCGGCATCGCCAGCGCCGGCATCGGCGTCGGCACGCTCGCGCTGCCGTTGCTCGCGACGTCGGCGATCGCCGCGCTCGGCTGGCGCCACGCGCTGCAGGCGCTCGCCGCCGGCGTTGTCGTCGTCGGCGTCGGCGCGACGCTGTTGCTGCGCCGCGCACCCGCGACGGCAGCGCCCGGCTCGACCCGGGCCGCGGGGATGACGCTGCGCGAAGCGCTTCGCAGCCGTCGCTTCTGGTGGATGTACGCAGCCTGCGTGCTCGCCGCGCCGGCGATGTTCATCCCGTTCGCGCATGTCTCGGCGGCGGCGCGCGATCTCGGCATCGGCGACGCGCGCGCGGTCGGCCTCGTCGGCATGATCGGCATCGGCAGCATCATCGGCCGCTTCGCGATCGGCGGCCTCGCCGATCGCCTCGGCCGCATCGCCAGCATCGCCCTGCTCGAGGCGTCGCTCGGCGCCTGCTATCTGCTTTGGCTCGCGGCCGGCGGCTACGTCGCGCTCGCGGTCTTCGCGCTCTGGCTCGGCCTCAGCTACGGCGGCATCGTCTCGCTGATGCCGGCCGTCTGCATGGACCTGTTCGGCGCCCGCGCCGTCTCGGGCATCCTCGGCACGATCTACAGCGGCGCCGCGTTCGGCAACCTGCTCGGCCCGGTCGTCGCCGGCGCAGTGTTCGATCGCAGCGGCAGTTACGTGGCCGTGATCTGGGCCTGCTTCTTCCTCGCCAGCCTGTCGGCGATCGCGTCGGCGCAGCTCCTGCGCGACACCCGCCCCAGGTACTGAAGAGGACTCCGGAGGAGTCCTCCCCTCCCTCGCGGAGGAGGGGCGCAGCAGGGAGCGAGCAATCCTGTCGGCTCGAGGAAGCTATCGATCGGGTCCGTACCGGACCCGATAGATCGCTCCGGCAGTGTCGTCGCTGACGAGCAACGACCCGTCCGGCAGCGGCAGCACGTCGGCGGGTCGCCCCCAGACCGACTCGCGGCCGCCTTGGACCTGCAGGAAGCCGTGCAGGAACGGCTCGGGCGGAGCAGCGTGGCCCTGGCCGTCGACCGCGACGCGAACGACCTGGTAGCCGACCTTCCTGCTGCGGTTCCAAGAGCCGTGCTCGGCGATGAAGATGTTGCCGCGGTACGCGGCCGGAAACTGCGTGCCGCTGTAGAAGCGCATGCCGAGCGCGGCGACGTGCGCACCGAGCTTGACAGCCGGCGCGGTGAACTCGCTGCACGCACGCTGGGCGCCGAATTCGGGGTCGGGCGAGTCGCCCTGGTGGCAATACGGGTAGCCGAAGTGCTCGCCGGTGCGCGTGACGTGGTCGAGCTCGTCGGCGGGAAGATCGTCGCCGAGCAGGTCGCGGCCGTTGTCGGTGAACCAGAGCGTGCGATCGGCGGGATTCCAGTCGAAGCCGACCGAGTTGCGAACGCCGCGCGCGACGGTCTCGATCGCGCCGCCGTCGACGCCGATGCGCTGGATCACGCCGTGGCGATCGTCGGGCAGGCAGATGTTGCACGGCGCGCCGACCGAAACGTAGAGCTTGCCGTCGGGCCCGAAGGCGATGAAGCGGCGACCGTGGTGCGTTTCGGTCGGAAAGCGGTCGCTGATGACGGCGGGTGCCGGCGGCGCGGCGAGCTTGTCGTCGATGCCGTCGAAGCGGAGCACGCGTGTGAGCGCGCCGACGAAAAGCGCGCCGTCGCGATACGCGACTCCCGTCGGCACCGACAGGCCACTTGCGACCGTGTGCACCGCCGCCGACTTGCCCGCAGCGCCGTACTGCACCGCGTAGACCTTGCCGGCGCCCGCCGAGCCGACGTAGACGATTCCCTGCGCGGCGTCGTGGCGGCCGAGCGCCATCTGGCGCGCATTCGGCACCGTGTCGGTGAGCAGCTCGACGCGAAATCCCGGCGGCAGCCGGAGCTGTTCGATCGGCGGCGCGGCGCTCGCGGCGACGCAAAAGAGCGCGCTCGCGAGCACGATGCTGGCAACGCGCGGCAACGATCTCGTCAGCGAACGAACGTGCATCGTCACTCCTCGGCAACCTTCGCTGGCTAGCCACGTGCCAGCGCGTCGGTCTTCGCTGCTGCGATGCCGACCTTCGCGCCCGCGGCGGCGATCTCGGACCACGTCACCGCATCGACCGCGATGCCGTCGCGAAGCCGCCGTGCGCGCGTCGCGCGCTCGGGCTCGCCGGGCAAGAGGACGCGCTCGACGCCGGGCTGCGGCGGCGATGCGGTCGCGTAGGCGACGAAGCTTTCCATCTCGCTGGCGAGGTTCGCCGCCGTGCCGAGCCGATCCGGGTCGACGAGGACCGAGAACATGCTGTTGAGGACGCGCCGCCGACCGTCGCTGACGGCGCGGCCGGTCGCGCCGCCGGCGAGCGCGCCACCAAGCAGCTCGCAGATCAGCGCCAGGCCCGCGCCCTTGTGCTCGCCGAACGGCAGCAGCGCTCCGATCGGCTCGACGACGGCAAAGCGCGGCTCGACCGTCGCCTCGCCGCGGTCGTCGATCAGCGTTCCCGGCTCGACCGTCACGCCCTTGTTGTAGGCGACGCGCGTCTTGCCCTGGGCGATCTTGCTGGTCGCGAAGTCGAGCACGACCGGCTCACCGCCTCGCCGCGGAATGCCGACGCAGAACGGATTGGTGCCGATGCGCGCGTCGCGGCCGCCGAACGGGGCGACGATCGGCCGCGACAGCACATTGACGAAGTGGATCGAGACCAGGCCATGCTCGATGCACTGCTCGGCCCACTGCCCGATCCGGCCGAGGTGGTGCGAATGGGCAAGGCCGACCACGCAGACGCCGTGCTGCTTCGCCCGCGCGGCGCCGAGCTCCATCGCCTCCTGGCCGATGACCTGGCCGTAACCGTGGCAGCCGTCGAGCGTGAGCAGCGCGCCGCTGTCCTGGCGGATCGCGACGTGGGCGTTGACCGCGAGGCCGCCCTCGAGAACGGCGTCGACGTAGCGCGGCACCATGCCGACGCCGTGCGAGTCGTGGCCGCGCAGGTTCGCCTCGACCAGGTTGGCGGCGACCGCGGCCGCTTCGGCGTCGTTAGAACCGGCGGCGGCGACGATGGCATATACAGCAGCCGTGAGCGCGTCGGGGCGGAATGTAAACGTCTCGGTCATCGCATCGCCCCGGGAGTAGAGTGTCCCGAGAGTACCAAGTCCCCATCTGATCGGAGGCTCGCCATGCGCCGGATCGCTTCTCCGCTCGCTTCCCTCGCCATGTTATCGATCGCCCTCGCCGCCGTTCCTGCCCTGGCAGCGACAGGATCGACCGAGGTCGTCCAGCAACGTCTGAGCGATGGCCGCATCCTTCTCACCGACCGTCCCGTGCGAGGCGCGACGACCGAGCGCTCGTGGCAGATGTCGAACGAGGATCCCGCCGCAGCGCGCGAGCGCGCGGCCGCGGTCAGCTCCGAGGCCGCGCAGGTCAGCGAGCGCGTCCAGAGGATGATCGAGCAGGACCGCCGTACCGACATCGAGCGCGAGCGGACCCGGCTCGCCGCGCTCGCGATGACGCAGCAGCAGCGCGACGACGAGCCCGTCTACTACGGTGGCGTCGTCCCGTACGGCTACGGGACCGGGCTCGCCTCCGGACGCGGCCACGGCCACGGGCACGTCGGCCACCACGACAAGTTCCCGCACACCGACAGGTGGGGCGTCACCGAGAGGTTCGGCACGGTCGGCAAGTTCGGAGCCGGCACAGGGCCGCAATCGATGCGGTAGCACGGCGGCCATCGATGTTCCACGGCCGCTGAAGCGCCCGCCGCGCGCGCTTCGTCCGGGGGTCGCCAGCGACCCGCCGCAGGCTCGGCTCCAGCCGACCCGCTATGCTGCGCGCACGCGCCCTGCCCGGCGCCTTCCCGCGATGCTGATCGACTTCTTCTTCACCCTGCGCGCCGCCAAGCTCAAGGTCTCGGTCAAGGAATACCTCACCCTGCTCGAGGCGATCCAGGCCGGCGTCATCGACGACGCCGACCAGGGCCCGACGATCGACCGCTTCTACTACCTGGCGCGGACGGCGCTGGTCAAGGACGAGGCGCAGTTCGACAAGTTCGATCGCGCCTTCGCGGCCTACTTCAAGGGCGTCGAGCTGCTGACCGACTTCACCCAGGACATTCCGCTCGAGTGGCTGCAGAAGAAATTCGAGCTCGAGCTGACGGCCGAGGAAAAGGCCAAGATCGAGAAGATGGGCTGGGACGAGCTGATGGAGACGCTGAAGAAGCGCTTCGAGGAGCAGAAGCAGCGCCACGAGGGCGGCAACAAGATGATCGGTACCGGCGGCACCAGCCCGTTCGGCGCCTACGCCTACAACCCGCAGGGCATCCGCGTCGGCCAGGACAAGAGCCGCAACCGCTCGGCGGTCAAGGTCTGGG